>JAYTXV010000214.1:0-5270 GCA_043742805.1 Caulobacteraceae bacterium
AGGAATCAACAGGATCTTGTGGTTCTGGCCGTCGACGCGGGGCGTCTTGGCGGCAGTTTGAAGTGGGAGCCGTCCCGCGGCGGGGCGCTGTTCCCGCACCTGTATGGCGATCTGGCCACGGACCATGTCCTGGAGGTCTGGTCGGCGCCGCTGGACGCGGATGGCGTACCGCGCCTGCCGGATCTCACGCCATGAGCGGCCTCTATGACCTGGCGATCCCCGCCCTTCGGCTGTTGGATCCCGAAGCCGCCCATGAACTGACCCTGGCGGCCTTGAAGGCTGGACTGGGACCCCGCGCGGCCTGGGATGCCGATCCGGTTCTTCGCGCCGATCTGGCCGGTCTGAAATTGCCAAACCCCATCGGCCTGGCGGCAGGGTTCGACAAGGACGCCGTCGCGCCCGGCGCCATGCTGCGGATGGGCTTCGGTTTCGTGGAATGCGGCACGACGACGCCGAACGCCCAAGTGGGTAACCCCCGACCGAGACTTTTTCGCCTGATCGAAGATCGGGCCGTGATCAATCGCATGGGGTTCAACAACAAGGGCCATGAGGTGTTCGCCGCGGGCCTGGCGGCGCGTCCCTTTGGCGGCGTCTCTGACGGGGTGGTCGGCGCCAATGTGGGCGCCAACAAAGACTCGGCCGATCGAACCGCCGACTATGTCCTGGGCCTCACGCGCCTGTGGCGTCTGGCCGATTATTTCACCCTCAATATCTCCTCACCCAACACGCCGGGGCTGCGGGAACTGCAAGCCAAGGGCGCTCTTGAGGCGCTGCTCGGCGCCGTGGCCGAGGCTCGTGGCGGGCTTTCCGCCGGCCCGGCCGGCAATCGTCCAATCTTCCTGAAGGTGGCGCCCGATCTGGGCTCCGGTGAGGTCGAGGATATAGTCGAGGTGGCCGTGGCCTTCGGCATCGACGCGCTGATCGTCTCCAACACCACCATCGCCCGACCTGCGGGCCTTGCCGGCCGCCATCGCGGCGAGACCGGCGGTTTGTCGGGGGCGCCGCTGTTCGAGCCCTCGACGCGACTGCTGGTCGAGTTTCACGCCGCCGCCGCTGGGCGTCTCGCCTTGATTGGCGCCGGGGGGGTGGCGTCGCCGGAAAATGCCTACGCAAAGATCAGGGCCGGCGCTTGCGCGGTCCAGCTGTATTCGGCTTTGGCCTATCAGGGCGCGGGCCTGGTGACTCGTCTGGTCGGCGGCCTGGCCCGCCTGCTCCGCGCCGATGGCTTCTCCAGTGTCGCCGAGGCTGTCGGGGCTGCCTGAGACCCGGTTTCATTGCTCCATGCGCCCCGGTGCGGTATCGGAAGACATGGCGGAGACCGCGCCCCCGGAAGAGCCCACCGCGCCAGACGAGCGCCGCTCCTTCTGGTTCCAGGGCCTGTCGGCGCGGCTGCTGCTGCTCACCGTCGGGATCGTCGGCCTGGCCAATCTGCTGATCCTGCCCCCCAACCTGTCGGCGTTTGAGCAACAGTGGCTGCTGGACCGCCTGCGCGCGGCCGAACTGGCCACCCTGGTGGAGGAGACCGCGCCGGGCGGCAAGGTCACCGACCGGGTGCGCGCGAAACTCCTGACCAACGCCGGGGTAGTGTCGGTGGCCCTGCAGGTGGGCAACGAACGTCGGTTGATTCTTCAGGCGCCCCGTTTGGCGCGTACGCCCTATCTGGTGGACCTGCGCCAGTCCAATCCGATGTTCTGGCTGGTGCCCTTCCAGACCCTTGGCCGAGACGGCGACCAGATGGTGCGGGTCATGGCCCATACGCGTTTTCGCCAAGGTGAATTCGTCGAGATCGTCGCGCCCGACGGCCAGCTGAAAAAGGACCTTCTGACCCAGCTCGAGCGCCTGCTGGCGATCGCCGCCTTCACCTCGGTGATGGCCGGGGCTGTGGTCTATCTTGCCCTCAACTTCTTTCTCGTGCGCCCCATGCGGCGCATCACATTGTCAATGGAACGGTTCCGCGCCGACCCCGATGACGCGCGGGCCCGCCTTCCGCCGTCGGGCCGCCGCGATGAGATCGGCCGCGCCGAGGGCGAATTGAGCCGGATGCAGGCCGACCTGCGCGCCGCCCTCGCCTCCCGGGCCCGGCTGGCCGCCCTAGGCGAGGCGGTGGCCAAGATCAACCACGATCTTCGCAACATGCTCACCAGCGCCCAACTCGCCTCGGAGCGGATGGCGGCGTCGGGGGATCCCAAGGTGACCCAGGCTCTGCCTCGTCTTGAGCGGGCTCTGAACCGGGCGATCACGCTGGCCTCAAACGTTCTGGCCTTCGGACGAAGCGAGGAGCCACCTCCGGACAAGCGAACGGTTGTCCTTTACGCCGCCGTCGACGCGGCGGCGGAGGAGGCGGGCCTGACAGCGGACGGCGTGCGGCTTGAGATGGAGATCGATGTGGCGGTGACGGTCGAGGCCGACCCCGAGCAGTTGCACCGAATTCTGGTCAATCTGCTGCGCAACGCGCGTGAAGCCCTCGAAGGCGAACCGGCTCGGTCCGGTCAGGGCCGAGTGACGGTTTCGTATGAGGTCGGCGCCGCGATCAGCCGATTGCGTCTTAGCGATAACGGCCCCGGCCTGCCCGAGCGGGCGCGGGCGCATCTGTTCCAGCCCTTCGCGGGCTCCTCGCGCCGGGGCGGGACCGGGCTTGGCTTGGCCATAGCCCGGGAGCTGTCGCAGGCCCAGGGCGGCGACCTGACCCTGGTCTCCAGCGGCGCCGAGGGGACGGCGTTTGAGCTGTCCCTGCCAAGCGCGGCTTGAATGGGCTTAGGACGCCTCGCCCCACTCGACCCAGGCGCCGTGAGGATGAACATGAGCCAGGAGCCGATCCTCGCCGCCGGGCCAGAGCGTCAGCCGTAGCTCTACCGTGGCCAGGTTTTCGGGCGGAGGCTCCATTCGCAGCCACGCGAAGGGGGCGTCGGGAGTAGCCTTCGAGCCAAGGTCCCTGATCACCCGGGCCAGGGAGTCCTGGCTCGCCGCAGGCATGTACTGCCAGAAGACCGAGTGGAAGAGCACTGTGACCGCTCCTGCCGCCGGGCCCGCGCGACTCTCGGTCCAGGTCACGGCGTCTTCGGTGTCGACTTGCGTATCGTTCGCCAGGGCTGCGGCTATCGCGGCCTCAAGCCAAGCCAATCGATCGAACTGATCGGCCCAGACGTAGGCCTTGAGGCGTCGCCGGGCGATAGGGTCCCGGATATCCACGGGCTTTCGGTCGCAAGCCGCGCGCGAGATCACCGTCACCGGCGATTGCAGGGCCGACCACGGGCCACGCCATTCCGCCTCAAGTCGCACGGGCGACGCCGGATCGCCCCAGGCGCGGCCGGGACCGAAGTCATAGGCAAAGCGATCCCAAAGCTGATTGAGCCCGGCGCTGGCCCCGATTTCGAACAGACGCAAGGGCAGTCCGGTCGCTTCGCTCAGGGCGACGAAGCCCGGGAGCAGGCAGGCGGAGCGCCTGACTTCGTTGGTCTGCGGCTCGTGGCTCATGAAATCAGCGAAGCGGCCAGGCTCGGCTATCATGGCGTCGGTGAGGGCGTTCCAGGCCGCCTCGAGATCGCCTGGCCTGCCGGGCGCAGGATAGGCCGCTGACAGCGCCGGGGTTTCGCCCGACAGGGCGAGATCGTGCGCCGCGCCCAGCCAGCGAATTGCCACCGCCTCGTTCACCAACGTGCGGGTGGTGGCTCCATCCCAATACGCCAACAGTCCCGCCGTCACCCCGCCGGCGTCGATGTCTTCCTTGGCCCGGGCGAGCAGGGCGCCGGAGAACGGCGAGCCGAAAGCGACGCAGGCGCCGGCCTGGATGTCGAAGGCGCGGGCTAGGGCGGATAAATAATTCATACCTCCGAATACTCATCGCAGGCGTCCCGGGGTCAATCTTGAATGAAATGATCAACGTCCATGAAATACCGGCGCGCGCTTCTCCAGGAAGCTCTTCACCCCCTCGCGGTGATCCTCCGTGCCGAACAGCCGGTAGATATTTTCGATCGCCCAGGCGCCGATCTCGTTCGGGTCGCCATGGGTGGTCCGCCGAAGCCCGGCCTTCATCGCCTTTAGCGCCAGGGGCGGATTGGCGGCGATCCGGGCCGCCATCGCCATGGCGATCGGCATCAGGTCACCGTGGGCGGTCACCTGGCTGACCAGGCCGATCCGAGCGGCCTCGGCCGCGTCGATGGCGTCGCCGGTGTAGAGCAGTTCCGCCGCTTTGGCGGGTCCGACCAGCGCCGGCAGCTTCCATAGGCCGCCGACGTCGCAAATCAGGCCGCGCTTGATGAATAGCTCGGCGAACACTGCCCGCTCCGAGGCGATACGGATGTCGGCATAGAGGGCCAGCTCCATCCCCCAGCCCACCGCCGAGCCATTGACCGCGGCGATCACCGGCTTGTCGCAATCGATGGCCGCCATGGCCGCCGGGGTTGCCCTGTATTCGGTGCGCGCCGGACGCGGTGCGTCCGAAACCTCGCCGGTCATCATCTCCTTGACGTCTTCGCCCGAGCAGAAGGCCGGATCGGCGCCGGTCACAACGACGCAACGCGCCTCGGCGTCCAGGGTCGCATATCGGAACGCCGCCTCCACCTCGTCATAGGCGCGGCGATTGAGGGCGTTGCGGCGCTGGGGCCGGTTCAGGGTGATACGGGCGATTCCATCTCGGGTCTCATAGAGAACGCAGGTGAAGTCCGTGGGTTGGATGGCTGGCGCTGGCATCGATGGCTCCCTTGTCTTTTCTCCATGACTCCCATCATGGGAGCGTGCTTTCAAGCGGGAAATCAGATCGCGTTCTAGGGAAAGAGTCGATCCATGAGTGAAGACACAGCGCCGGACCCAAGCCAGCCGTCTATCGGCGAGGTGCGGGAAAACCACCGCTTCGATCCCGCCCCACTCGAGGCCTGGTTTCGGGCAAATGTGGAAGCGCCGCCCGAGCCCCTTGAGTTCAGCCAGTTCAACAGGGGCGCGTCGAATCCGACCTTCCTACTGACCGCCGGCGCCAAGCGCTGGGTGATGCGCAAGAAGCCGCCCGGCCAGCTGCTGGCCAGCGCCCACCAGGTGGAGCGTGAATATCGGGTAATGTCGGCGCTCGGTTCGATCGGTTTTCCCGTGCCGCGCATGCGCGCGCTGTGCGAGGACACCGCCGTGGTCGGGACGTCCTTCTATGTCATGGACTTTATGGAGGGCCGGATCTTCCGCGCCGCTCGCCTGCCGGGCATGAAGCCCGCCGAGCGAACAGCGATCTACGCCAATCTGATCGACACCCTGGCGCGTCTGCACGAGGTGGATTTCGCCGCGAT
>JAYTXV010000215.1:0-6292 GCA_043742805.1 Caulobacteraceae bacterium
CGCCATCTACCTGTTCGCTCCCGGCTCCGAATATGTGAACGGCCAGACCATCGCCATCGACGGCGCCGCCCACCAGGCCGGCGGCGGCGGTTTCGGTCGGCTGCGCGACTGGACGGACGAACAGTGGGAGACCGCCCGGGCCGCGATCCAAGGGGCTAACGCCCGCGACCGGTCCAAGCGCACGGTCTGATCCGGCCGCCTTGCCGTGCGACGACGCGATGCGCCTGATATTGCGGGCGGTCACCGTTTAGGTCTGCCCACCGAGAACCCGTTCCAGACGTTCGATGCGGTTCGACAGCGGCCCTTGTCGGGTGTGGTGCAAGCGGTTAGGCGAATGGCCGCCCCTTCAAAACCAACAACCGGGCCAGGAGACGACTCATGGCGATTTCACTCTATGACGTAACGGTGGCGGGCTATCTCCAGACCCTGGGCGCCGTTGCGGGCGTGCTGGACAAGGGTCTGGCGCATTGCACCGAGACCGGGACCGACCCCAACGCGCTCGTTGGCGTTCGCCTGGTCGGTGACATGCTGCCCTTGGCCTTCCAGATCTGGTCGGTCCAGCACCATTCCCTCCACGCGATCGAGGGTTGCGAAGCCGGCGTGTTCGGCCCACCCGGCGCCATGCCGGAGATGACCTACGCCAACCTTCAGAAGATCATCTCCGACACCCAGGCGGCGCTCACCAAGCTGACCCCGGATCTGGTCAACGGACTGGAGGGCCGCGACGTAGTGTTCAAACTCGGCGAGTTCAAAATGCCGTTTGTCGCCGAGAACTTCCTGATGTCGTTCTCCATTCCCAACTTCCATTTTCACGCCACCACCACCTATGACATCCTGCGCGCTCAGGGCGTAAAACTGGGCAAGCGGGATTACATGGGCAAGCTGCGGCTGAAAGTCTGAAGGCGGACCCTACGGCTTGGCGTCGTCGGCAACCTTAAACAGTCGCCGGACGATCATGTCGAAAGGCTCGAGGATCTCCGCCCGGTCGATGGGGTAGGCGTAGACGATCCGGGCCAAGCCGGCCTCGCGGTTGTGGTAGGCGCGGAACCTTTTAGGGCAAGTTCCCGGGCGCCAGGATTCGCGCCCAAATCCATCAAAGGTCCCTTCCCGTCAGGAAGGGACCTTTGTTACGTCCGGACCCACCGACGCCATGAGGAGGGCGCGCCGCTCTTCGACGGTAATAGTACGCCACCGGCCTTCAGGCAGGTCGCCCAGCAGGATCGGCCCGACGCGAACCCGGAACAGATCGACCACCTTCAAGCCGACCAAATCGCACATCCGCCGGATCTGGCGATTGCGGCCTTCGCGAAGCACGATGCACAGGCGCTGGTCGGCGATCACCGTCACCTCGGCGGGCTTCAGTTGCCGGCCGTCCAGTTCCAGCCCGTGGCGCAGCAAGGTCAGATTGCGATCAGTGATCTGGCCGATCACCGCCACACGATATTCCTTTTCAAGCTCGGCGGCGGGACCGATCACCGCCTTGGCCACCACCCCGTCCTCGGACAGGATCAGCAAGCCCCGGGAATCCATGTCCAGGCGTCCAACCGGGGCCAGGCGGGTGTCGCGGTCGGGGATGACCGGGCTATCGCCGACAAGAGCCGCACGGGTCAGCAGACGCGCGGCGGGGACCTGGCCGGCCTCAGGCTGGGCGGAGACCACGCCCGCCGGCTTGTGCACGATCACCGTCAGAGCGGCTCCAAGGCCTGATCCGGCCGCATCGGCCAAGGTAAGGGTCTGGCCCGGCTCAATCTTGCGGCCGGCGTCGGTCACGGTCGCGCCGTCGATAGCGACCAGACCCCGGGCGATCAGCGCTTCGGCCTCGCGCCGGGAACAGACGCCATTTTGGGCCAGCCAGCGGTTGACCCGCTGAGCCTCGTCTTGGTCATAGAGTCTGGTCCAGGCCATCAGCAATCCAGGCGAGCGTTGCGAACACGGTGTAGACCCTACCCCATGAAGACCGTCGTGGAGAGATTCGATGTCGTGGTGATCGGCGCGGGCGCGGCGGGGATGATGTGCGCCATCGAGGCCGGCAAGCGCGGGCGCCGGGTTCTGGTCGTCGATCAGGCCGCCGCGGTGGGCGAGAAAATCCGTATCTCCGGAGGCGGCCGATGCAATTTCACCAACACCAACACCGCGCCCTCGGCTTTCCTGTCACGCAACCCGCGCTTCTGCGTCTCGGCGCTCAAACGCTACACCCCCTCGCTTTTCATCGCCCTGGTCGATCAGCACGGGATCGCCTGGCATGAAAAAGACCTCGGACAGCTGTTCTGCGACGGCTCGGCCCGTCAGATCGTCGATATGCTTCTGGCCGAGATGCGCGCGGCCCGCGTGATGCTGAAACTGGGCGCGACTGTTGGGAATATCGAAAAGACGCCCGGCGGCTTCGCGATGACACTGGACGGCGCAAGCGTCGCCTGCGAGGCCCTGGTGGTCGCCACGGGCGGCAAGTCGATCCCCAAGATGGGGGCCACGAGCTTCGGCTATGAGGTGGCGCGGCAATTCGGTCTGGCGGTGGTGGAGACCCGCCCCGCCCTGGTGCCTCTGACCTTCGAGACCGGCTTGCTGGAACGACTCAAGCCCCTCGCCGGGGTGGCGGTTGATGCCCGGGCGCGGCACGGGAAGACCGCATTCAGTGAGGCCATGCTGTTCACCCATCGGGGCCTATCCGGCCCGGCCATTCTGCAGATCTCGTCATATTGGCGCGAAGGCGAGGAGATCGAACTGAACATGGCGCCGGGAACGGACGTGTTCGAGATGCTGAAGACAGCCCGGAGCACGCGCGGTCGCCAGGCCGTTCACACCCTGCTCGCCGAAATCGTGCCGCGCCGCCTGGCCCAACTGATCGCGGAGACTCAAGGCGCCGCCGGAAATCTCGCCGATACGCCCGACAAGACCCTGAGGCGCGTCGCCGAGGCGGTGAACGCCTGGCGCGTCAAGCCGGTGGGATCGGAGGGCTACCGCACCGCCGAGGTCACGCTCGGTGGCGTGGACACCGACGGCCTGGACTCCCGCACCCTGGCCTCCAAGGTGGTACCCGGACTGTATTTTATCGGCGAGGTGGTGGACGTCACCGGCTGGCTCGGCGGCTACAACTTCCAGTGGGCCTGGGCGAGCGGCTGGAGCGCGGGGCAGGTCGCGTGAGCCCTAGCCCGGTGGGCTAATCCGGCGGTAAATCGACGCCCTACTCCATGGCCTCCAGATGCACCCGGGCCGGCTGGGCGGGCGGACGCAGCAGCAGGAGCAGGGGAATCATGGCGACCACCAGCAGGATCATCATGCCGAAGACGGCATCGTAGCCGATCATGCCTGCCTGCCTGGACACCTCGCCGTTGAGGATCTCCAAGCCCAGCGGGTCGGCGGGATTCATCACCGCCGGGTTCACCGCCATGAAGACCGGGTCGCTAGGCTGCACATGACCGGCCAGGACGGAATGGGCCATGGCCACCTGGGAGATCAGCGTCGCCTGCAACACCGAAATGCCGGCGCTGGCGCCCAGGCTGCGGGCCATGGTGCTGACGGTGGTGCCCTCGTTGCGGTGCACCGGCGACAGGGTGACATAGGCTAGCGTGGTCAGGGGCGAGAACAGCAGGCCTGTCCCCACACCCTGGACGAAGCCCGAGATCATGATCGGCTGGGCCGTCATCATCAGGTCGAACCGGCTCATCTGCCAGAGCGCGAACATCGAAACCACGAGCCCGGCGAACAGGACGGGACGCGGTCCAAAGCGCTGCAAAAGCATCGGCACCAACAGGAAGGCGATCAGCGACCCCAACCCCCTGGGCATGCTCGCGTAGCCGCTCTGCAGAACCGAAAAGCCCATCAGGTTCTGCATCATCGACGGCAGCAGCGCCGAGGATGAAAACAGCATCGCCCCGGTGAAGAAGCCGAAGATGGTGGTGGTGACGAAGTTGCGGTCCTTGGCCAAGTCGCGGTGGAAGAAGGGTTGATCGGCCGTCAAGGTCTGGACCACGAATACCCACAAGCCGATCACCGCCAGGGTCGCCTCGATCCAGATCTCCTTGGAATCGAACCAGTCCTGGGTAGGGCCGCGGTCCAGCATCAGCTGGAAGCCACCGATGAAGGTGATCAGGGCGCCGAAGCCCAGGAAATCGAAAGGCCGCTCCCGGCCGCCGGGATCGTCCTCCATGAAGATATTGAGCCCCAGGAAGGCGAGGATGCCGATCGGCAGGTTGATATAGAATACCCATCGCCAGGAGAAGTTTTCGGTCAGCCAGCCCCCCAGAGCGGGACCGATGATCGGCCCCAGGATCACCGCCGAGCTCCAGATCGCCATGACCTGCGGAATCTGTTTGGGCGGGTAGAGATCCAGCATGACGCTTTGCGAGAGGGGCATCATCGAGGCGCCGGCGACGCCTTGGAGCAGCCGGAAGAAAACGATCTCCGGCAGGCTGGTGGCGATGCCGCAGAGCATGGAGGCGATCGTGAAGCCGACGATCGACATCTGGAACATCCGCTTGCGGCCGATCTTCTGAGCCAGCCAGCCCGACAGGGGCAAGGCCATTCCGGCGGCGATGATATAGGAGGTGAGCACCCAGGTGATCTGGTCCTGGGCCGCCGAGACGCTGCCCTGGATGTGCGGCAAAGCGACGTTGGCGATGGTGGAATCAAGGGTGTTCATCAGCGTCGCCAACATCAGCGCCGCCGTGATCGGTCGCCTGTTGGCAATGTCCTTCGCCGAAGCCATTCCGCCGTGTCGCTCCAAAGGGCTCTGGCCGCTTGCGCGATCCCCAGGGGACGTCGAAGCGGCGTTCCTCTTAACGCCGGATCGGCCAAAACACGCAAGAGTGGTTGGCAAACCGTATAGTGTGAGCAACCGCCCGTATGGGTGCAAAGGTCGATTAACCGAGGTGGCGGAGGGAACCATCGCAACTCAGGATTTCAATCTGTGAACCGTTTCGCCCTATCCATCGCCGCCCTGGCCGGCCTCGCCATCCCCATGGTCGGCGCCAACGCCCAGACAGCCGCCCTGCCCGCCAACTACAACGGCCATCAACTCGCCGCCAAAGCCACGGTCTCAATCGACGCGGCCCGCGCCATCGCGATGAAGACCCGGCCCGGCGTGATGACCGACCAGGAGTTGGAAAAAGAATCCGGCGGCAGCGGCCTGCGTTACTCGTTCGACATCAAGTCGGGCGGCCATACCTATGAAGTCGGCGTTGACGCCATGACTGGCAAGGTTTTGGAAAACAGGGCCGAGGGCAAAAACCCCGACTAGGACGCCCCATGAAGCTGCTGCTTGTCGAAGATGACCGCGAGACCGCCGCCTATCTGAGGCGGGCGCTGGGCGAGGCGGGTCACGTGGTCGATCACGCCGCTTCGGGTCGCGACGGCCTGCTGCTGGCGGCGGGCGAGCCCTATGACGTGATCATTCTCGACCGGATGCTGCCCCAACTCGATGGCCTGTCGATCTTGCGGACCATCCGCGCCGCCAAGGTCAAGACCCCGGTCCTGCTGCTCACCGCGATCGGGGGGATCGACGACCGCGTCGAAGGGCTCGAAGCGGGGGGAGACGACTATCTGGTCAAGCCCTTCGCCTTCGCTGAACTTCTGGCGCGAGTGAACGCCCTGGCACGCCGCCCGCCGCCGCAGGATGTCCAGATCGCGCTCAGGGTCGGCGATCTGGAGATCAATCTGCTCACCCGGTCGGTGACGCGGGCCGGACAGCGTATCGATCTGCAACCCCGCGAGTACCAGCTGCTGGAATATCTGATGCGCAACGCCGGGCGGATCGTCACCCGCACGATGATGCTGGAAAGCGTCTGGGACTTCCATTTCGACCCCAAGACGAACATCGTCGAGACTCATATGAGCCGCCTGCGGGGCAAGCTGGCCCGGGAAGGATCGCCGGAGTTGATCCACACCGTGCGCGGCGCCGGCTATTGCATCCGAGAGCCCTGAGGCCGCGTGTTCCGCTCCTCGAGCCTGAGACTTGCGGCCTTCTACACGGTGATTTTCGCCGTGGCCGTGGTGGCGCTGGGCGTGGTCACGCTACTGACCACGAGAGCCGCCCTGGGGCGTCAGTTCGACAAGCGCATCCTGTTTGAAACCGCCGCCATGGCGCGGGAATATCAGAGCGAGGGACTGTCCGGCGTGGTTCAGGCGGTGCGCGAACGCGACCGTGCGCCGGGCGCCCTGGACTATGGATTGGTGTCGCCTGCCGGAACGGTTCTGGCCGGCCGACTGATCCTGCCCCAGGCGCCGTCGGGCTGGTCCGTCGGGACGGTGGAGACACGGCATGATCGTCCCGAACGCACCCGCCTTTACGCCACCA
>JAYTXV010000216.1:0-10975 GCA_043742805.1 Caulobacteraceae bacterium
TAGCGTTATCCAAATAGCCTGAAGCCGATTCAGTGATGATCACGTGACTCGACCCAGCCCACTGGATGTTCCGGATTTTTTGTTCGCCTAACTTGAGACCTCCGACCAGGGCGCCTGTCGCCACGGTCTTGATGATCAGAGTGCGGCGCTCGCCGTCGGTGATCGCATAAGCGATGCGGTCACCGTCAGGCGAAATCCGCATCGCCTCGACGAACGGCAGACGGCCGTAGGCTTCGAGTGGCGCCGCCGACGCCCATGGCGTGATCGCAAGGGCGAGCAGCAGTGCCAGGATTTGCCCAGTCTTCATCGCAACGCCCCCAAGGTTGGGTCGCATCTAGGTGCGCCCCGAATTAACGGGACCACAGCCGAGGCGGTGAAGCAATGTGAGATTAACCACGCCCACGCGGAGCGATGGGCAACCTTAGCGCGGCGCGAGGATCATGATCATCTGGCGGCCTTCCATGCGCGGCTCGTATTCAACCTTGGCGACTTCGTCGAAGTCGATGCGCACCTGTTGCAGCAGCTTCATGCCCAGTTCCGGGTGGCGCATCTCGCCGCCGCGGAACCGCAGGGTCACTTTGACCTTATCCCCTTCCTCGAAGAACCGGTGCATGGCCTTGGTCTTGACGCCATAGTCGTGAATGTCGATGTTCGGGCGAAGCTTGATTTCCTTGACCTCAACCAGCTTCTGGCGCTTGCGCGCCTCGTTCTTCTTCTTCTGTTCCTGGAATTTGAACTTACCGAAATCGAGAATCTTGCAGACCGGCGGATCGGCGGTGGGGGAAACCTCCACCAGATCCAATCCCGCTTCGCTGGCCGCTTCCAGCGCGGCCGAGGTGGGCATGATCCCCTGTTTTTCTCCATGCTGATCGATCAGCAGGACGCGCGGCACGCGAATTTCATCATTGATGCGGGGACCGTCCTTGGACGGCGGCGCGGGCATTGGACGGCGAATAGGCTTCAACTCCTGGGGCTGTTAAGACGTAGCTCTGATGTGAGCGTAGCGTGAGAATATCACAATCTGTGACCAAGGTTAACCGCTCTATCAGGGTTCCTCACCGCTGATTTTGCATCTGGGCGATGGCGGCGGCCAGAACCGTCTCGACGGCAAGGTCGCCAAGGTCGGGTTCCCGCAGCACCGTGACCCGGCCGCGTGGCGCGCAGAGGGCCGGATCGGAATCGGATGAGAATAGCGCCACGGTCGGCGTGCCGGCTGCGGCGATCAGATGCACCGGGCCGGTGTCGTTGCCCACCGCCACCGCCGCTCGGGCGCCGAGGGCGGCGACGCCCGCGAAATCGGTTTGGCCTATCAGGCTGACCGCCTCCGGCGCCTGGACCTGGATGTCTACGGCCAACCCCGCCTCGGCCGGGCCGCCGATCAGTTGGACCGCGAAACCCCGCTCTACCAGTCGCCGCGCCAGGGCGGCGTAATTCGACGCCGGCCAGCGCTTGGCCGGGCGACGGGGCGCGGCGCCGGGGACCAGCAGGGCCACGGGGCGGGTCTCGGCGAGTGCTTCCGCGGGCGCCCGGGGGGCGAGTGCGAGCATCCAGTCGATATTCGGGGCCGGCGCGGTCCCCGGCATGGTTGGTGCGCCCGGCCAGATTCCCGCGTCCCGCAGTTGCTCCGCCTGGCGTTCCAGGGTGTGCATGGTCATCCGGTCGGCGTTGCGGTGGGGCAGGGCGCAGCCAAGGGCGACACCCGACCACCGTGGCGACGCCGGACGAAGGGCCTGGAAAAGAAGGTTGGTGCGATCATTGCCTTGGAGATCATAGACGAGGCCAAATCTCTCGCGCCTCAATCGTCCGATCAGGGCCAGAGCGCCGGCCAAGCTCCTTGGCCGCCCGTCGGTTTCTACCCGGTTGAAATAAGGGCTGGCCCTGGCGAGGTCGCCATAGGGGGGCGTGGTGAGCAGGGTGATCCGGGCGTCGGCATGGGCGGCCCGAATCCGTTCGAACGCCGCGCAGGCCTGGATGAAATCGCCCAGGGCAGAGAGCTTGATCACCAGAATACCACGCGGCGGCGTCATGAACGGGCCGCCAGAACCCGGCGATAGATCGCGAACGTCGCCGCCGCCATGGCGCGCAGGGAATAGTGTTCGATCACCCGGTCCCGCGCGGCCGTCCCGATAAGCGCCCGCGCGCCGGGGTCCAATGACAGTGCGGCGTCGATCGCCCTTTCCCAGGCCCCAACGTCGCCGGCTGGAACCAGCCACCCGGTCCGGTCATGGATGATGGTTTCCGCCGGACCGCCGAGGGGCGAAGCCAGCACCGGTCGCGCCATGGCGCCCGCCTCGGCCACGCCCCTGCCGAACGACTCCGGCAGGGTCGAGGGCGCCACCACCAGATCGGCCAAAGCGTAGGCGGCGGGCATGTCGTCCACGGCGCCGACGATCCTGACCCGCTCGCCGACCCCGGCCCGTTCCGCCGCCTCGCGCAGGGCGGCGATCTCGCCGGTTTTCTCCGCCTTGCCGGCCAGGATCAGGGTGGCGTGAGGCGCTTGATTCAGCCGGCTCATCGCCTCGATCATCAGCCTCTGACCCTTCCAGCCGGTCAACCGGGCGGCAAGCAACACGATCGGCCCCTGGTAGCCCGCGTCGAGGCCCCAGGCCGCACGAACCGCCGCCAGCCGCTCGGCCGACACCCTGGCCGGATCGAACATGTCGGTGTCGATCCCCTCGGGCGCCACGGCGATCTGGTCGGGCCGTAGCCCGTGCTCGGCGATGATGTGGTCGCGGGTGAAGGTCGAATTGGCGATGGTCAGGTCGCCTCGGGTCATCACCGCGTTGTACCAGCGCTTAGGCGGTGAACGCGCCTGATAGATGCCGTGATAGGTGGTCACCGCCGGAATCCCGGCGGACCGGGCGGCCCTGATGGCGCTGAACGCGGGCGCCCGTGAGCGGACGTGCACCAGGCTAACCTGTTCCTTCGCGATCAGCTCCCCCAGCCGCCGGGCGTTGTCGGCGATCACCAATGGATTCCTTGTATGCACGGGCAAGCGAACGAATTCGGCGCCGGCCGCCGCCAGTTCCCCCTCTAACCGCCCTCCCGCCGACGCGACCAGCGATCGTCCCCCAGCCGCGATCACCGCCCGGGCGGTGTCGAGGGTCACGCGTTCGACGCCCCCGCCCTCCAGGCGTGGCGTGACCTGCAGCAGGGTGAACCCGTCGGGGAGGGCGCTGGGTTCGATCGGTCGATCTCCGGGCTGAAACACGTGGCTATTTGATGTAGCATGCCGGCTCTCAAACACTTTCCTGGGGTTCCAGCGAACATGGAGTCTGGTCGCAACCAAGCGGAGATCTCCGGCCCTACTGTGGTCTGGCTGGGTGGGTTTCATTCGGACATGACCGGATCCAAAGCCCACGCCCTGGCGCTGGCCGAGGGCGTCAGGGGCCCCGACGTGGTGTTCACCCTGATCCGCGACGGCGACCATCGCCTTTCCCGCCCCGCCGACATCGCTCGCCTGATTGCCGCTGTCGAAGAGGCGGCTTATGCCCCGAGCATCGCCAGCATGACCGACCGCGCCTCGGCTCCCCCATCGGGATCGTTGAGCGCCCAGGCGATATTGGCCCGCAGCAGGCCCAGCTTGTCGCCGCAGTCGTAGGTCGTTCCCTGGTACTCCAGGGCAAAGAACGGCTCGGCGCGTAGGCGTTTGAGCATCGCGTCGGTCAGCTGGATTTCGCCCCCCGCGCCCTTGGCATGCTCGCCGAGCGCCTCGAAAATCCCGGGTTGCAGGATGTAGCGGCCGGAGATGAACAGGTTGGAAGGCTCGGTACCTGGGGCCGGTTTTTCCACCATGCCGGTCATGGTCTGTAGCCGGCCGTCGAAGCCCGGCGCGGTTTCACCCAGGGCGACGATACCGTATTTGTGCGCCTCGCCGGGGGGGGCGGGCTCCACCACCACGATGTTGCCGCCGACCGCTTGGTGCGCCGCGATGGCCTGGGCCAGTGCGCCCGGGTTGGCGTCCATCAGCATGTCGGGCAGCATCACCGCGAACGGCTCGTCGCCAATCAGGTCGCGGGCGCACCAGACCGCGTGTCCGAGCCCTAGAGGAGACATTTGGCGCACGAAACTCATTTGCCCCGGCCCCAGCAGATCGGCGCACACGTCCTCCAGGATCGCCGTCCTGCCCTTGGCCTTCAGGCCGGATTCCAGCTCGACCGCGTGGTCGAAATAATCCTCGATGGCGCCCTGGCCGCGGCCGACGATAAACACGAAATGCTCGATCCCCGCCGCCCGGCCCTCGGCCACCGCATGGGCGATCATCGGCCGGTCGTAGACATTGAGGAGGTTCTTTGGGGTGGTCTTGGCAGCCGGCTGGATACGCGTGCCCAGCCCCGCGACGGGCAGGACGGCTTTACGAACTGGTTTCATCTAGGTCCTCTTTGGAGGGTGCCTTACTACTCAACCGTGACGGATTTAGCGAGATTCCGTGGCTGATCCACGTCGGCGCCTTTCAAAACGGCCACCTGATAGGCGATCAGCTGGATCGGCACCGCGAAAACCATCGGCGCGATCAACGGGTCGCAGGCTGGGGTGAGCACCACATTGACGCCCTCGGGCGCGTGGCCGGCGCCGACCGCGTCGGTGATCAGAACCACCCGACCGCCGCGGGCGATCACCTCGCTCATGTTCGAACTGGTCTTGTCGAACAAGGCGTCGCTGGGGGCGATGACGATGATCGGCGTGGCTTCGTCGACCAGGGCGATCGGGCCGTGCTTCAACTCCCCTGCGGCGTAACCCTCGGCGTGGATGTAGCTGATCTCCTTTAGTTTCAACGCGCCCTCGAGGGCCAGCGGATACATCGCGCCGCGGCCCAGATAGAGCACGTCCCGAGCCTTGGCGATCTCCTGGGCGATGGGCCCGATCAAGCTCTCGTCGAGAATCGCCTCGGCGATCAGACGCGGAGCCTCGAGCAGCAGAGTGGCCAGGCGGGCCTCCTCGGCGGCGTCGATGCGGCCGCGCTGTCGGGCGGCGGCGATGGCCAGCGCGGTCAGGGCGGCGACCTGCGAGGTGAAGGCCTTGGTGGAGGCGACGCCGATTTCCGGCCCGGCGTGGGTCGGAAACACCACGTCGACCTCCCGGGCCATGGTTGATTCGGAACTGTTGACCAACGCCGCGGTGGTGATCCCTCGCGCCTTGCACCAGCGCAGGGCCGCCAGGGTGTCGGCCGTCTCACCCGACTGGGAGATGGCCAGCGCCAGGGCGCCGGGCCGGAGCGCCGGCTCGCGGTAGCGAAACTCCGAGGCGATCTCGACCTCGGTGGGCAGGCCCGCCAGGCTCTCGAACAGGTAGCGACCGATCATGCCGGCATAGGAAGCGGTGCCGCAAGCAACGATCTGCAGCCGGTCGATCGCCGCGAAGTCGACGCCCGGAGAAGATACGGTCAAGGTTATCGGGTCGACATAAGCCGATAGAGTATGTCGGCAGGCGTCGGGCTGGTCATGGATCTCCTTTTCCATGAAGTGCCGATAGTTGCCCTTTTCGACCAGGGCGCTGGCGGCGGGGACGATCCGCAAAGGCCGTTCGACCCGGATTCCGTCGCGGTCGAAAATGCGGGCGCCGGCGTGGTCGATGGAGACATAGTCGCCGTCTTCCAGGTGGATGATGCGGTTGGTGAACGGACCCAGACCGAGGGCGTCGGTGCCGATGAACATCTCGCCCTGACCCTCGCCGACCACCAGCGGGCTGCCGCGCCTGGCGCCCATCACCAGCGCGTCCTCGCCCTCGATCAGAACGGCCACGGCATAGGCGCCGGTCAGTTCGTCCAATGCCGCCTTGAAGGCCGCCACCGGATCGGACGTATGGCCAAGCGCGCGGTCGATCAGATGGGCGACGACCTCGGTGTCGGTGTCGCTTTCGAAATGCCGGCCCTCGGCGATCAGGGCGGCCTTCAGCGTCGCGAAGTTCTCGATAATGCCGTTATGGACCACCGCCACCCGGCCGGCGAGTTGAGGGTGGGCGTTGCGGACGCTGGGGGCGCCGTGGGTCGCCCAGCGGGTGTGGCCGATGCCCACCGTGGCGTTCATGGGATCGTCGACCAGCAGCGCCTCGAGATTGCGCAGCTTGCCTTCGGCGCGGCGTCGCTCAACCCGCCCGTCCACCACCCCGGCGATCCCGGCGGAGTCATAACCACGGTATTCAAGGCGTCTGAGGCTTTCCACCAGGCGCGCCGAGACCGGGGCCAAACCGACGATGCCGATGATGCCGCACATGTTTCTGTTTTATCCCTTAAGTGTTCGTGATTCGTAAAACGCTTGCGGCTCGGTCATCGCGCGTTCAGGCTGTTGGCGCCATGGGTGTAGCCGGCTCCATCCGGCGCGGGCGTAAATCTCGGTTTCGCTTCATTTCGACAAGGCAATAGATCGGCACGATGAACAAGCGCAGCTATTTCGGCACCGATGGTATCCGCGGCCGGGCCAATCAGTTTCCGATGACCGCCGAGGTCGCCCTGCGGGTCGGCATGGCGGCTGGCAAGCTGTTCCGCAACGGCGGCGACCGGCGCCATCTGGTGGTGATCGGCAAGGACACCCGGCTGTCTGGCTATATGATCGAGCCGGCCCTGGTGGCGGGTTTCGCCAGCGTCGGCATGGACGTCCGGCTGTTCGGCCCGCTGCCGACGCCGGCGGTGGCGATGATGACCCGCTCGATGCGCGCCGACCTGGGCGTGATGATCTCGGCCTCGCACAACGATTTCGCCGACAACGGCATCAAGCTTTTCGGCCCCGACGGCTACAAGCTGTCGGACGAGATGGAAGTGAAGATCGAGACCCTGATGGACGAGGGGCTGCAGGAGGGCCTGGCCGGCCCCAAGGACCTGGGCCGGGTGGTGCGCATGGACGAGGCCCAAGCCCGCTATGTCGAGATCGTCAAGGCCACTCTGCCCCGGACGCTGAGTCTGGCGGGCCTGCGAGTGGTGATCGATTGCGCCAATGGCGCCGCCTATAAGGTTGCGCCGACTGCGCTCTATGAACTGGGCGCGGAGGTGATCCCGGTCGGCGTCGGTCCCAATGGCTATAATATCAACGAGGAATGCGGTTCCACACACCCGGCGACCATGGTCCGGGCGGTGAAGGAATATCGCGCCGATATCGGCCTGGCGCTCGACGGTGACGCCGACCGGCTGGTGATCTGCGACGAGAAGGGCCAGGTGATCGACGGCGACCAGATCATGGCCCTGATCGCCTCGGCCTGGGCGGCCCAGGACCGACTGAAGGGCGGCGGCGTGGTGGCGACGGTGATGTCGAACCTGGGGTTCGAGCGGCTGCTGGGTGAACGCCGCCTGAAGCTGGAGCGCACGGCGGTCGGCGATCGCTATGTGATGCAGCGGATGCGTGAAGGGGGCTTCAACCTGGGTGGCGAGGCATCGGGCCACATCATCCTGTCGGATTATTCGACCACCGGCGACGGCCTGATCGCGGGGCTGCAGGTGCTGGCCGAAATGGTGCGCACCGGCCGCAAGATGAGCGAACTGGCCCGGCAGTTCGAACCGGTGCCCCAGAAACTGGAAAATGTCCGCTTCGTCGCCGGCAAGCCCCTGGAGAACGAGACGGTGATCGCCGCCATCGCCGAGGGCGAGGCTCGCCTGAACGGCTCCGGCCGGGTGCTTGTGCGCGCGTCGGGCACCGAACGGCTGATCCGGGTGATGGCCGAGGGCGACGACGAAAAGCTGGTGGGCCAGGTCGTCGGCCAGATCGCCGGCGCGGTGCGGGCGGCGGCACAAGCGGCGTAAGTCAAACTTCTAAGGTTCGCCCGCGCGCTTCATTCCAAGGGGGTCGGATTGTCGGGGTCGTCGCCGTCCCGAAACAGCGGCTTTCGGCTGGTCGAGTTACGCCGACTGTGGGGCGCCACCTATTCCGCCGATGCAGCTTCGTGCTCCCCGGCATCGGGCGCCGACGAGCTTCAAAGCCGGACATCGTCACAAATTACCGACATCCACATTTCGAACCCGAGGGGCGACGGTCGTAGGCCCTGTGGACTGGCGGGCGTTTCACCCCCGGGCACCCACTCAGATTTCCTGATTGTATTTGCCGATCGCCGGCCAGGCGGCCAACCTCGGCTTGACCTCTTTGTGGAACAGATCGCGCATGTCGTCGGCCGAGCGGGTGCTTTCCACCACCACCACCAGTTCAGGCTTGTTGGACGAGGCGCGGACCAGCAGCCAGGAGCCGTCCTCCAGGGCCAGGCGGACGCCGTTGACGGTGATCACCTCGACGATCTGGCGGCCGAGGATGGTCTCACGGCGATCGGCGATACCCTGATAGGTGGCGATCACCTGTTTCAGGACGTCGTATTTGATCTCGTCGCCGCAATGCGGGCTCATGGTCAGGGAGGTGTAGGCGATCGGCAGGGCGCGCTTCAGATCGCTGAGCTTCCGGCCGGGGTTGCGGTCCAGCATGGCCAGGATCGCGGCGGCGGCGGTCAGCGCGCAGTCGTAACCCCGGCCCAGCGGCTTGTTGAAGAAAAAGTGTCCGGACTTTTCGAAGCCGGCCAGGGCCCCCAGCTCGGCGGTCTTGCGCTTGATATAGCTATGGCCGGTCTTCCAATAGACCGTGGTGGCGCCATTGGCGGCCAGCACCGGGTCGGTGGCGTAGAGCCCGGTGGATTTCACATCGACCACGAAGGTCGCGCCCGGGTGCAGCGGCGCCAGGTCGCGGGCCAGCATGAGGCCCATCTTGTCGGCGAAAATCTCCTCGCCTTCGTCGTCCACCACTCCGCAGCGGTCGCCGTCGCCGTCGAAGCCCAGGGCCAGGTCTGCTCCATACCGCTTCACCGAGGCGGCCATCGAATGCAGCATCTCGGTGTCTTCGGGGTTGGGATTGTAGTTGGGGAAGGTCCAGTCCAGGTCGCACTCGACCGGAATCACCTCGGCGCCCATGCGGCGCAGGGCCTCCGGAGCGAAGGCGCCGGCCGTGCCGTTGCCGCAGGCGCAGACCACCCGCAGCGACCGGTCAAGCGAACAGCGCGCGGCGGCGTCGGCGATGTAGCGCTCGGCCACGCCCTCGACATGGACCAGAGTGCCGCCGGGGCGAGCCTGAACCTCGCCCGACAGCACCAGTTCTTTCAATCGCCCAATCTCGTCCGGCCCGAAGGTCAGGGGCGGGGAGACCCCCATCTTGACGCCGGTCCAGCCATTTTCATTGTGACTGGCCGTGACCATCGCGACGCACGGCGCCTCAAGGTCGAACTGGGCGAAATAGGCGGTGGGCGACAGGGCTAGGCCGATGTCCAGCACCTCGCAGCCGGCCTGGATCAGGCCGAGGGTCAGGGCCTGTTTGACCGATACCGAATAGGAGCGGAAATCATGCCCCACCACGATCCGCCGCTGGCCGCATTCCTGGACATAGGCCCCAAGTCCCAGGCCCAGGGCCTGAATGCCCAGTAGATTGATCTCCGAGCCCAGGATCCAGCGAGCGTCATATTCCCGAAAGCCGGTGGCCTTGATGAACGGCGTGTTCTCAAAGGCGACCGTGCCTTGGATCAGATCGGCGCGGGGTTTGGACAGCATTTGGTCTCTTTCCGAGCGCCCGTCGGCGCTCAATAAGGCTGTTGTTTCGCAAGGTCTGGTAGGTTCGGTGGCGCGGCGATCTTAGCTGGTGGGTGGCCGAACGGCGTGGGCGACTGTGTTCCCAAACCCTGGGGCCAGACGAGGGACAGGGCGACCATTCCGGCGATGATCAGTCCCAGAATCGGAAAAAACAGCCGGTCGCGCATTGGCCGCGAGCTATAGCGGCGCTCGACGCGGCGCGCCACCGCACTTGACGCATCGGGGCGGGACCCCTAGCCCCGCGAGCGTTTCCAATCAGAACCGACCCGGGATCGCTTATGGCCAGACTTGTACTCCTCCGTCACGGCCAGAGCCGCTGGAACATTCAGAAGCGGTTCACGGGCTGGGTGGACGTCGACCTGACCGACAAGGGCGAGGCCGAGGCGCTGGCCGCGGGGCGGTTGATCAAGGCCGAGGGGTTGGCGATCGACCGGGTGTTCGTCTCGGTATTGACCCGCGCGATCCGCACCGCCGACCTGGCGCTCTGGACGGCAGATCAGCTGTGGGTTCCGATGGTCAAGGACTGGCGGCTGAACGAGCGTCACTACGGCGCCTTGACCGGTCTCGAGCACGGCCCGACCCAGGCGAAATATGGCGACGAGCAGGTGCGGATCTGGCGGCGATCATTCGACGTGCCGCCGCCAGATCAGACGCCGGGCGGCGAGTATGACTTTGCCGCCGACCGGCGCTACGCCGGAATCACGCCTCCGGCCAGCGAAAGCCTGAAGACCACACTGGAGCGGGTTCTGCCCTATTGGACCGCTGAGATCGAGCCACGCCTGGCCGCCGGCGAGACGCTGCTGGTGGCCGCCCACGGCAATTCCCTGCGGTCGATTGTCAAACATCTGTTCGCGGTTTCGGACGCGGATATTCCCGGGGTGGAAATCCCGACCGGCAATCCGCTGCTGATCGACCTCAACGCCGCGCTCACGCCGGTCGCCGCCCGTTATCTCAACGCCGAAACGGCTTCGCCGCTGCCTTCGATCAGAGGCTGAGAAAAAGGGGCGAAACGTCGCTGTTCCGCCCCCTCCGCCGCTCTGCGGTTCTCGTCACCTAGAATGAGAGAAGAAGAGCCTCTTTCATCCTCCCTCAGGGGAAGTCCCGCCGAGGGCGGGGATGGGAGCTCCAGCCTGGCGTCAACTCAGACACACAAACGCTTCAAGCAGCCTGGGTGTCTTTGATCAGGGTCGAAGTCGCGGCCGGGGCGCCAATCTCAATACGGCGGGGCTTCAGGGCTTCGGGCAGCTCGCGCTTCAACGAGATCGCCAGCAGGCCGTTGGCGAGTTGGGCGTCTTCGACCACGACATAGTCGGCCAGCTGGAAGCGGCGGTCGAAATTGCGCTCTGCTAGGCCGCGATGCAGGTAGTGCTTGGCCTCGTCATTGGCCACCTTGCGACCCTGGACGGTCAGCAGATTTTCCTTGACCTCGAT
>JAYTXV010000217.1:0-3648 GCA_043742805.1 Caulobacteraceae bacterium
CCGGAAAGTGGCATCCTCCTGGAATATTTCGACGCCGCTTGGGCGCCGGCGCCCGGCCTGGCCGGCCATCTGGTCTGGCCCGGCCATCAGTTCGAATGGGCGGGCTTGCTGGAACGCTGGGGGCTCGCGCGCGGCCGCGACGATGCCAGAGCCACCGCGCGACGGCTTTACGATATCGGCTCAAGCCATGGGATCGATCCGGTTCGCGGCGTGGCCGTGTTCGAACTGCTGGACGACCTGTCGGTGCGCGACGCGAAGGCCCGGCTGTGGTCGCAGACCGAATGGCTGAAAGCGGCGTTGATCCTGGCGCGGATGGCGGGCGAGGCTGAACGTCCGCGTTATCTGGCCGACGCGATCCAGGCGGCCAAGGCGGTCCTGTTGTATCTCGACACGCCGATAAGCGGCCTCTGGCGCGACAAGCTGCTGGGCGATGGGACCTGGATCGACGAACCGGCCCCCGCCAGTTCGTTCTATCATATCATCGACGCCATCCGGCTGTTGAGCGACTGGCGGCCGTCCGATCCATCTAGCGCCTAGACCGGCGGTGGGGCCGTCACCGGCGTGTTCTGATGGGCCGAAATCCACCGTCCGCCCGCCTCCCTGACCAGCACCTGGACGAGCCCGGTGTGCGGCGCTCCGTCGGGGCCTCGCATGCCAGGGGCAAGCCCCGCCAGACCCGAGACGGTGGCGTCGGTGTCCTCAATGCCGCCGGCCCTGCCAACAGGGTCCCGCCTCAGGCGTACTTCCGCACCTCGTCGCGGCCCACCACCATGTGGTGCACCTCGTCGGGGCCGTCGGCGAAGCGCAGGTGGCGCACGTCGGTGTAGAGTTCGGCCAGCGGGGTCCATTGCGAGATGCCGGCGGCGCCGTGAATCTGGATGGCCTGGTCGATGATCTGGCAGGCCTTTTCCGGCACCATGGCCTTGACCATGCTGACCCACACCCGGGCTTCCTTGTTGCCCAGCACATCCATGGCCTTGGCGGCTTTCAGCACCATCAGGCGCATCGCCTCGATCTCGATGCGGGCGCGAGATACGGTTTCAAGGTTCTTGCCCAGCTGGATCAGCGGCCGGCCGAACGCCTCACGCGACGCACCCCGGGTGATCATCAGCTCCAGCGCCCGCTCGGCCTTGCCGATGGTGCGCATGCAGTGGTGAATCCGGCCGGGACCCAGGCGGACCTGCGAGATCTCGAAGCCTCGGCCTTCGCCCAGCAACATGTTTTCCTTGGGCACCCGCACGTTGTCGAACTTTATATGCATGTGACCGCGAGGGGCGTGGTCGTGTCCGAACACGTGCATCGGCCCCAGGATTTTCACCCCCGGGGTGTCGATAGGCACCAGGATCTGCGACTGCTGAAAATGCGGCGCCGCGTTCGGGCTGGTCCTGACCATGGTGATCATGATCTTGCAGCGCGGGTCGCCGGCCCCGGAGATGTAGAACTTCTCGCCGTTGATCACCCATTCGTCGCCTTCCAGCACGCCGCTGGTGGCGATGTTCTTGGCGTCCGACGAGGCCACGCCCGGTTCGGTCATCGCATAGGCCGAACGAATCTCGCCGTTCAGCAGGGGCTTAAGCCACCGCTCTTTTTGCTCGGCCGTGCCGACCCGCTCCAGCACTTCCATATTGCCGGTGTCGGGGGCCGAGCAGTTGAGCGATTCCGAGGCCAGCGGCTCCTTGCCCAGTTCGGCGGCGATATAGGCGTAGTCGAGATTGCTCAGCCCCTCGCCGGTGTCGGCGTCGGGCAGGAAGAAGTTCCACAGCCCGGAAGCTTTGGCCTTCTGTTTGGCGCTCTCCAACAACTCCAGCTGTCCGGGAGCCCAGCTCCAGCGATCGGCCCGGTTCTCGCCCAGGCGGTGGAATTCGTGGCTGATCGGCGCGACGTTGTCGGCAATATGCTTCTTCACCGCCTCATAGAGCGGCGCGGCCTTGTCGGACATCGCCAGGTTGTTGAGGTCTGATTGGGGGTCCAGTGGCGTCACGGCTATTTCCTCGCTGATATTTATTCATGGGCGTCGCACGATCACTGGCCCCAAGCCAAGACCTTTGTCGCCCGGTCCGCGATTGAGCCGCAAGCATCGGAGCGTGGCGCGATCCACACCCGGATAGATCAACTCCAGCGCCAGGCGGTTCGTCGCCGGCTATAAGGTGATCGACCATGACGCAAAGCCCCTCGATGACCGGCCGGATCGAGGCCCTGGCGGCCTTCATCCGCAGCCATGCCGACCAAACGTTGCCCCTGGCGCGGCTGGCGGAGGAGGCGAACCTGAGCCCGTTCCACCTGCAACGCACCTTCAAGGCGGTCGTTGGGGTCAGCCCAAAGCAATATCAGGCGGCCGAACGGCTGAAGTCGTTCAAGGCCAGGCTGCGCGGTGGCGACAGCGTGCTGGGCGCGACTTTCGAGGCCGGCTACGGCTCGACCAGCCGGGTCTATGAGCAGGTGGACGGCGGCCTGGGCATGACGCCCTCGGCCTATCGGGCCGGCGGGGCGGGGGAGGTGATTGTTCACGCGGTTCACCAGACGGCGCTCGGCCCAATGATGATGGCGGCCACCGATCGAGGCGTGTGTTTTGTCCAGTTCGGCGAGGATGCCACGGACCTGTTGGAACAGCTGCGGACCGAGTTTCCCAAAGCTCAACTGCGTGGGGCCGAGACCGGCGCCGGCTCGCCCCTGGACGCCTGGATGACGGCGTTGGACGATCATCTATCGCACGCCGCGCCCCGGCCCGACCTGCCGCTCGATCTTCGCGGCACGGCGTTTCAGGTCAAGGTCTGGCGGTTTCTGCTCAGCGTGAAGTCGGGTGAAGTGGTCAGCTATTCCGAGGTCGCCGATGGTGTCGGCGCGCCCAGGGCCGTGCGGGCGGCGGCCAGCGCCTGCGCCGCCAACCGTCTGGCGGTTCTCATTCCTTGCCACCGGGCGCTGCGCGCGGACGGCGGCCTGGGTGGCTATCGCTGGGGGCTGGAGCGCAAACGGGCGCTGCTGGACGCAGAGCGGGCCGGGGCGGTGGCGGCGTGACCGACTTGCTCGCCGAACTCGATCGGGATGGCTATGCGGTGATCCCCGGGCTTCTCGACGACCTGGCCTCCGCCGCGCTGAAGCGGATCTGGACGGAGGACGAGGCCAGTTTCCGCAAGACCGTGATCATGGGCCGGCATGGCTATGGCCAGGGCGAATACCGCTACTTTGACAGGCCTCTGCCCGACATTGTCCAGCGCCTGAGGGAAAGCCTCTATCCGTCCCTGGCGCGGATCGCCGACACATGGGCCGAACGCCTGGGATCGCCGCGCCAGTGGCCGGTCACCCACGCCGAGCTGGCCGCTCAGTGCGCCGCCGCCGGCCAGACCCGGCCGACGCCGTTGATGCTGAGCTACGGCCCTGGCGACTACAATCGCCTCCACCAGGATATCTACGGCGAACTGGTGTTTCCGCTGCAGTTGGTGGTCCTGCTGGACGCGCCCGGCCAGGATTTCACCGGTGGCGAACTGGTGCTTTCCGAAGGCCGTGCACGCATGCAGTCGCGTCCGATCGTGGTTCCGTTGGCCAAGGGTGACGCGGCGGTGATCCCTGTGCGCGAGCGGCCAGTCCAGAGCGCGAGGGGCTGGTCCAAAGCCACCATGCGCCATGGTGTCAGTGAAATCCGCTCGGGAC
>JAYTXV010000218.1:0-4258 GCA_043742805.1 Caulobacteraceae bacterium
AGCCGGACGGTGGCAACATCAGTGGATCGATAGGCAAGTCTCCGGTCGAGAAGTTCGACGGCGAGCGAACCTGGACCACCTTCACCCTGACCAACCCCGGTCCGGACGGCAACATGATTCGCCAGCCGGCCAGAGGGCTCCAGGAGAAGCTGTCCGACAATTTCCTGCTGTTCGTCGGGGCGGACGTAGGTGAACTCGAGTTCTACGTCAGCAAGATTCTTCGCGCCCTCTGGGGCGCCGGAGCCCTGATGATCCTGCTGGGACTGGCCGGCGGATTGATGGTCAGCCGGGATGTCAGCCGCAACACCGCCGCCCTGACCCATGTGATCGACCGGGCCAGAGCCGGCGACCTGCACGTCAGGGCGCGGGTGCGAGGTTCGGGCGATGAGTATGACGAACTGGCGATCGGGCTCAACGATATGCTCGACCGTCTGGAGCGGTCGGTCGGCGGGCTGCGCCACGCGGGCGACTCCATCGCCCACGATTTGCGCTCGCCTTTGACACGGCTGCGAGCCCGGCTGGAAGCAGCGATGATCGACGCCGAGGCTGGCCGCACCGACGCCAAAGCCGCCCTGCACCAGGCTCTGGAAGACGCCGATGGCGTTTTGCGCACCTTCTCCGCCGTGCTGGCCATCGCGCGACTGGAGGCGGCGGGCGACGCGCCAAGCCAGACCGTTTTCGACCCAGCCGAATTGGCGGCGTCGATCGGAGAGCTTTACGAACCCCTCTGCGAGGACAAAGGGCTGGATTTCGAGATCCAGGCCTCGCCGGATTTGCATCTCAAGGGAAATCGAGAGTTCATTGCTCAGGCCCTGGCCAATATCCTCGACAATGCAATCAAATACACGCCGGCCGGGGGAGCGGTCATGGTCCGCGTACGTCGCCGCTCTTCCGGCGATTTGGAGATCTCGGTCACCGACACGGGTCCGGGCATTCCAGCCGAAGACCGAGGCCGGGTGCTGGATCGTTTCGTCCGGCTGGAGAACAGTCGCAATGAACCCGGCGCCGGCCTGGGCCTTTCTCTGGTTGCGGCGGTCGCGCGAGCCCACGGCGGCCATCTGAATCTGGACGAGGGACCCGGCGCCCTCGACGGCGGAGGGCCGGGCCTTCGGGTCGCCCTCGTCTTTCCGTCCGTATCCTAGGAAGCGCCGACCATGACTCAGCGACTCGTCGATCGGCTGGCGCCCTGCGGACCGGTTGTCGACGCCAAGGCCGCGGCGCGGGCGCTGGAACGGCTCACACCGGCGGCGGAGCAGGGAAAATGGATCGAAGCGTTACGCCAGGCATGGCCATCCCTGGCGCCTGTATTCGCCGCGTCCCCCTATCTGGCCGGTCTGGCGACGCGAGTCCCGGATCGGCTGCGGCGGGTTCTGACCGATAGCCCCGAAGGTCGGCTGGAAGCCTTGCTTACCGTCATCGGCGATCTGACCGGCGCACCCGCCAGAGACGTCGAAGCCGGCCTGCGGACCCTGAAGAGCGAACTGCATCTGCTGACCGCGCTGGCCGACCTGGGGGGCATTTGGGATCTGGAGGCGGTGACCGGGGCGATCAGCCGGTTCGCCGACGCGGCCGTCGAATGCGCAATAGGCGTTGCCGCGAGTGAAGCCGTCGCCGCCGGCAAACTGGCCAGGCTCAACCAAGGCGCGGCGGGACCCGCGCCCGGAATTTTCTGCATCGCCATGGGCAAGCACGGCGCCTTCGAGCTCAACTATTCGAGCGATATCGACATCTCGTTCTTTTATGAACCGGGAGCCCTGCCCCTCGCGCCAGGGGTGGAGCCCGCCGTCTTCGCCAGTCGTTTCGTCGATCGCGTGGCCGATGTTCTTCAGCGTCGGACGGCTGAAGGCTACGTCTTTCGGGTCGATCTGCGCCTGCGTCCCGACCCTTCGTCGACCCCGGTGGCGGTCTCGGTTTCCTCGGCGATGCACTATTACCAGACCGTGGGCCAGAACTGGGAACGCGCCGCCTTCATCAAGGCCCGGCCCGTCGCGGGCGACCTGCCCCGGGGCCGGGCCTTCCTGAAAGAGCTGGAACCGTTCATCTGGCGACGCAACCTTGACTTCGCCGCCATCGCCGACATCCACGCCATCAAGCGCCAGATCCACATCTGGAAAGTGGACGATCGGCTGACCGCCAAGGGCGCCGACCTGAAACTGGGACGAGGCGGCATCCGGGAGGTGGAGTTCTATGCTCAGACCCAGCAGCTGATCCTTGGCGGGCGTCAGGCCGATCTGCGATCGCCCCGAACCCTGGACGCGCTCGCCGCCCTGGCCGGCGCCGGGCGGATAAGCGCTGCGGCCGAAGCGGATATGGCTGACGCCTATCGCAGCCTGCGCCGGCTGGAGCATCGCGCCCAGATGCTGGCCGACGATCAGACCCACAAGCTGCCGGAGTCCGACACCGACCGGAAACGGATCGCCGCCCTGTCCGGGTTAGAGCCCCTGCGGAGTTTCGACGCCGCCGTAGGGAAAGTGCTGCGACGCGTCAACCGGCGCTATGGCGACCTGTTCGCCGGCGAGGAGCCGCTCTCCTCGCGTTTCGGCAGCCTGATATTCACCGGCGTGGATGACGACGACGAGACCCTGGCCACCCTCAAGCGGATGGGCTTCGTCCAGGGTTTGGTGGTGTCGCGGACCATCCGCCATTGGCATCACGGCCATATCGCCGCGACGCGCACCGAGCGCGGCCGGGAGGTGTTCACCCGCCTCGCGCCCCGGCTGCTGGAGGCGGCGGCGGCCACCGGCGCGCCGGACACCGCCTTCGCAAGATTCGCGGACTTCTTCGCGAGCCTGAACCTCGGGGTCCAGGTCCAGTCGATGTTCCTGGCCCAGCCGCGTCTATTGGAACTGGTGGTGCGGGTGATGGCTTTCGCGCCCCAGTTCGCGCGCACCCTGGCCAAGCGCCCGGCGGTGCTCGACGCCCTGCTGGATCCGACCTTCTTCGGACCGATCGAGACGCCGACCGACCTGCCCGTGCGTCTCGCCGCCGCGCGTGGATTCGAAGCGGCCATGGATGAAGCCCGAAGGCTTCACGCCGAGGCCGCATTCCGCGTCGGCGTGCAGGTGCTGGGCGGCGTGGCCAGCGCGGCGGACGCCGGACGGGCGTTCGCCGCGCTGGCGGACGGCTTGATCGCCGGATTGTCCCACGCCGCCCTGAACGAAGTCGAGCGGATCGCCGGCGCCTTCGACGGCGATGTGGCGGTGATTGCGCTGGGCAAATGCGGATCGCGCGAAATGACCGCCAAGTCCGACCTGGACCTGATGACCCTGTACCGGCCCGCCAAACCGCACGGCGAGTCGGCGATCAAGGGCTGGAGCGCCCAGACCTTCTACGCCAGGTTCACCCAGCGCCTGGTGGCGGCCTTGTCGGCGCCCACGGCGACCGGCGAGCTTTACAAGGTCGATCTGCAACTGCGGCCGTCCGGCACGGCCGGGCCGGTGGCGGTCAGCGTCGCGGCATTCGAGTCGTATTACGCGGGCGAGGCGGAGACCTGGGAGCGGCTGGCGCTTTGCCGCGCGCGGGTGGTCTGGGCGTCGTCGGAGGCTTTCGGCGACCAGGCGGCCGACGCGGTCGAGCGCATCCTGCGCCACCCCAACGACCCTTCGGCTTGTGCGCAAGACGTGCTCGAAATGCGGGCGCTGATGGCCGCCGAGCGGCCGCCGCACGGCTATTGGGACCTGAAGCTCGGTGAAGGCGGCATGGTCGACATGGAGTTCTGCGTCCAATACTTGCAGCTGGTCGGCGGAGCCGGCGGTGGTCCTCTGAAACAGAACACCGACGAGGCCCTCGGCGCGCTGATCGACGCCGAGCCGTCGCGCAAGGCGACGCTGGAAGGTGTTCGTCACGCCTGGCGGTTGCAGCAGAACCTGTCCCAGCTGTTGAAGATCGCCCTGGACGATCACGCCTCACCGGACGACGAGCCGGTCGCCTTCAAAGCGTTGTTGGCCAAGGCCGGCGACACCCGAAGCTTCGCGGCGCTGAAGACGCGCCTGGCGGCGTCCAGGCGGACCGCGCACGCCGCTTTCGAGGCGCTGGTCAAACCCTAGCCGCCGTGAAGCCAGCTATCCCAACGCCTTGCCCACCAGCTCGCCGACGTTCTTCGACAGGTTCGGGGCCGCGGCGATACGTTCGAGCTGGGCGCGCATCAGAGCCCCCAGCTCCGGCGTATAGCGTGCCCAGGCGCCGAGCGGCTCGACCAGACGGGCGGCGATATTGGGGTTGAAGCCGTCGACCATCAGGATCTGGTCGGCGAGGAAGC
>JAYTXV010000219.1:0-13728 GCA_043742805.1 Caulobacteraceae bacterium
GCCGGCAGGTGGGCGCCAGCGTTTTACCTTAAAAGCCTCGTCACAGGGGCGGCTGGATCTCTATCGGTAGACCTGAATGAGGGCGGCTTCCTGATGGAAGCCGCCCTGCCGACCTGAGTGGGCGGGTCACATCGAAAGCTTAGTGCGGTTTAGCGTCGTTGGCTGTGTTGGTCACGGCGTGGCCCGCGGAAGAAACATCCTTGCCCGCGCCGGAAATCGTGTTGCAGGCCGAAAGGCAGAGGCTGGCGCCCAAAGCCGCCAGAATAATCAAAGTACGCATGATGGCTGTTTTCCTTTTGGGGAACGACTGACGCCCCCGAGCAGCTAACGCGAGCCACGCCATCCGGTTCCATGGCGATATTAAGAACGGGTCGGTCCATTTGGCGCGGGGAACGTCAAGGAGGCCGTCATTCCACCGCCCGTCTCGGAACAGAAGCTCGCCTCGCCCCCCAATTGGCGCGCGAAAGCGCGCATCAGGGTGCCCCCCACACCGTCTCCGACCAAGGCCGGCGAAGCCCCTTCCCGCCCGCTGTCGGTGATGGCCAGTTTGGCAAAATCTCCCAGGACGCGGAAGCTAACTATCAATGTGCCCCCCGATTGAGCCAAGCCGTGTTTCTTGGCGTTCGAAATTGCCTCCACCGCAAATAGCGCCAGGGGCGCCAGATGATCTGGGTCGATGATCAGTGTATCCACCACAAGCTCGGTGCGAACATTAGTCCGAGTCCCGGTGTCGCTCATGATTAACTGATTTATCAATTCACCAAGGAAGGCCCTCAGATCCACCTTTCGCAAGTCGGGGCCCTCGTAGAGCGCGCGGTAGATCAGCGCCAGGGCGGCGATACGCTGCTGGGTGTCAGAGATCGCCGCGCGGGCGGCTGGGTCGACCAGGGTCCGCTGCTGCATGTTCAGCAACGATGAAATGACCTGGAGATTGTTCTTCACACGGTGGTGGATTTCCCGAAGCAAATCGTCCTTGTGGACGAGGCTATCTTTGAGCGCGCGGTCGCGCGTGGCGATCTCAGTCGCCATGCCGTCCAGCGTCTCGGCCAAGTCCCTGATTTCCGGCGGCGCCCTTTGCGCCCGCTGTGGGTGAACGTTGTATCGACCGTGCGCATAGATCGCGGCTATGCGCTGCAGGTAACTGATCCAGCGAACAAGCCCATGATCGGCGACAACCCAAACACCGGCTAGCGCCAAGCCGAACGCGAGCAGAGGCAAGCCGGCGGCCGAGAGGGGGTTGAGCCAAACCCATGCAATAACGTCCCGATAGGGCGCGGAGATTACAGCTTGAATGTCGCCTTCCGCCAGCGGAGCGACGGTAAACACTCTTTCCTGCCCCATGCGGTCCTTGCCGGACCAGACCGACACCCGGTCGCCCACTCCGCCTGAAAGGCCCCCCCGCAGAGCCACCGGGAAGGCCGCCGCCCGCGTGCTGGTTACGAGACGACCGGTTCGATCGGCGAGGGCCGCCTCGGACCCGGGCGGGTCGAAGCGAGAATCGGTATCGGGCCGCAGGCTTTCCAGAGTGATCACTCCGGTAAGCACGCCCACCGGTAATCCCTTCCGGTCCTTGGCGGGCACACTTACCAGCAGAACCGGCTCTTCCCCGTAGGCTATTCCCGGCTCGATTGTCACGGTCATCGCCGATCCGCGCCGGAGCGCTTGAAACCAGGGCCGGTCGGCCCGACGAACATCCGGGGAGACCGGAGAGGCGGCGCACTGGACCTCGCCCGCGGTGTTGAACCGCACCAAGTTGGCGTAGCCAGGAATCCGATCCCTGATCTCCGCTAGCCGCGACGCACATTCCGGTTCGACCGAAACCAGCTCAAGGCCGCGCAGTAAAACCCCGGCATAATGAATCCTGGCATTCGCCGAAGTCGCTCCCCGCTCCACGGCCCCCGTCAAATCTACTTTCTGCTCGCGCGAGTCGTGGTTGAAAATCAGCACCGATTGCACGGCGCTGAGCAGCAGGACCGGAGCCAGGGCGATCGACATCACGATAGCCAAGCGAGTGCGAATGGTGCTTTTCCACCACCACCTTCCTGCCACGGCAGGCGTCACGTCGAGTTGCTCAGTCGCTCCGCCTGGGCAAGGATGGACCCCATGGCGTCGCCGGCAGGGGCGCCGTCACGCGCATAGTCGCCTCGCTGAAGGATCTCTAAGAGAGCTCGACGAGCCCGGCTGACTCGACTTTTGACTGTGCCCACGGCGCAGCCGCAGATAAGCGCGGCCTCTTCGTAGGCAAAACCACCGGCGCCGACAAGAACCAGCGCCTCTCGCTGCTCCGCGGGGAGCATTGCCAAACCCATGCGCAATTCATCTAAAGCTACCGGCGCCGACGGATCGTCGATCGCCACCAGCGTCCGTTCGGCGGCCTCCTGATCCAACTGGCTTTGTCGCCAGGATCGACGCTTCTCGGAATAGAACTGGTTTCGCAGGATCATGAAAGTCCAGGCCTTCATGTTGGTTCCCATCTCGAAGCTTGCGCGCGCATCCCAGGCTTTCACCATGGCGTCCTGAGCCAAGTCGTCAGCGGCGGTGGGATCGCCGGTCAGAGATCTGGCGAAGGCCCGGAGCTGGGGAATAAGCGCGACCAGCTCCGTTTTGAAGGCTCGATCACGAACCGGATCGCTGTTGGTTCGCACGCCCGCAGGCCCGGTCATTGCTTGCCGTCCAAATCCGTGTCCGCGGCGGAGATCGACTCGTCGGCGCCTCGCAGGAGATCCAGAAACTCATCGGGAACGGGTTCGTTGACGACGTCGTCAAAAAGTTGCCGGAGCCGTGCTCCAATCGCCTCCTGGTTGATCCGCGTCTCGCCAAGGCTCAAAGGTTTTTTTGCCGATTGCTTCATAAAGCCCCAAGCCCGCCACGCATCACAATCGGCACAAGCCGCCAAACGACCCGTCCAACACTACGGCACGAACCCATCAACGCTCCACCACGAAAGGGGTTCCCAACAACGGGCGGAACCTCGGCCTCGCTTCCGCGTTTATCCGGCGGGCAGCTTAAAAGGCGAGAGCGCCTTCCCCAATTTGGTGTTATGCCGTCGCTCTGAATTTGTCGTGGAGTGCTTATGAGTCTACTGGCCACGGTGGCGCCCCATCTACCGTTCGTCCGCCGCTATTCTCGAGCTCTAACCGGCAGCCAAGAGGCGGGAGACCATTTCGTCCGCCTCGCAATAGAGGCTCTTGCATCCGGAGAGCAGGCGCTGGAACGTGACGCTGGGCCTCGGGCAGCTCTCTATCGGGTATTTCAGTCAACTTGGCATGGCGTCGATGGCCAACTTCCCCCCCCTGCGGCGGCGGTGAATGCCCCAGCGCGGTTGATGCGGATAGCGCCGGCGTCACGGCAAGCCTTCCTTTTGACAGCGATGGAAGGCTTCACCGCCAGCGAAACCGCACGCATCATGGGCGTCGATTTCGACACCGTCGACGACCTGATCCTGGCGGCGCAGCGGGAGATCGACGCAGAGTTAGCCACTGACGTGCTGATCATTGAGGATGAGCCGGTGATCGCGGCGGATATCGAGGCGCTGGTGAAGGAGCTCGGCCACAATGTGTCGGATCTCGCGGCTACTCGCGCCGAAGCGCGATCCTCCGCGTCGGCCCGCAGACCAGGTCTAATTCTCGCTGATATACAACTCGCAGATGGCTCTTCCGGAATCGACGCAGTGAAGGATATCCTTGCGGAAATCAATGTTCCGGTGATTTTCATCACGGCGTTTCCCGAGCGTCTGCTGACTGGAGATAAACCCGAACCCGCATTCTTGATCACCAAACCCTTCGATCCGGTGACAGTTAAGGCAGCCATAGGCCAGGCTCTGTTCTTCCATCCGGAGCGAACCAGCCCTGCATCCTGAATACGGCTTGTAGCGGGGCGGCGCCGGGGTTCACTTGCGTGGTGGCTGGCCGTCCAGAAACGACCGCAGAACGGAGCCCAGGTATTTTGGGTTACGGATCGCCATAATTCCAACCCCGACCGCGGCCGTGGCTGCCAACATGGGCTTTTGTTGCAGAAATTCGAGGCCCCGTTCCACGAGGCCGCTTGATGTCGATAAGGCGGTTTTCGGCGGCTTCTTGCGGCCGGCCCAGCCGAGGGTAAGACCGCCAACCACCATCAACGCCGCCGTTGCCAGCGCGACCATGGCAGCCGCCCCGGCCTTCCCGAGCCTGGGTTCAACAAGGACATAAAAGGCAAAAGCCAACGCCACAACGGCGACGGCCGATCCAGCGGCGAACATCACGGCCGTGACGAGCGCCATGAGGATGCGGCGGAAAATCATTTGCCGCGACCGGAAAGTAGAAGGCCGAGAACGAACCCGACCCCAAGGCCGGCCAGCGTCGCGGTCACCGGCCGTTCTGTGACCCGCGTAACGACGAATCGCTGAGCCTCATCCAATGTCCGGCCAGGGTCATCCGAGTAGGCCTTGGCTTGGGCGCGGATGGCTTGAAAACCATCGAGGAGCAATTGTTGCGCAGTGGCCCAGGCCACCCTGGCGGCTTGCTGGGCATCGGTCACAAGGCTCTCCGAAAAATCTCCGCCAGCCGCTTCGGCGAGGGGATCCGAGGGTTCAGCTTTCAACACGTTTCTCCCGGGCGTTAAGGACAAAAAGCCTTCGGAACGTCTAGGCGGCGTCATCGACCAACAGCTTCACGACCCCTAAGCCGACCAAAGAACCACAATACATGCAATGCCCTGAATTGGGGCCTAGCCCACTTCTTTTTCGAGGCCTAGTCTGGACTTAACAAGGTAAAACAATTTGAGGGACGTCGATCAAGGTAGTGGCATGGACGGGCGCGAGCTGAAAACGACCGGATCGCGGACGGGCGCGCAGGACCTCCCCTCCCTGGCTTTGACCGCTGCCGGGCTTGGGGAGTTCGAGTGGAACACGGCGAGAGGCGAATTATATGTGTCGGCACGGATGGCCGCCATAACTGGCATGACCTGTGGCGTGGCTCGGGTGCATGACGGCCACGGTTTTCTAGATCACGTTCATTCCGACGACAGGGCGGCCCTTCTTGAAACCATCGATCAAGGCCTGCGCCTATGTGATCGTTATGATGCCCGATTTCGCCTGATTCGGCCGGACAATGGGCGCGAGATCTGGCTCAATGCGATGGCCGCCGCCGTACGCGGCGAGCAGGGTGATCTTCTACGGACAGTTGGCGCCGTTCGGGACGTTTCCGCAGAAAAGGGCGAAGCGAATCAGAGCGACGCCCTGGTTGCCGAACTGGATCACCGCGTTAAAAATGTGCTGGCGGCAGTGCAGTCGCTGGCAGCTCAATCGGCGCGCCGGACTGTTTCTCTTGACGCATTCTTGAAGACATTTTTCGGCCGGCTGGAAGCGATGGCGGCGGCGCACACGCTATTGACGGCGACCCGCTGGCGAGGTGCGGAAATCAGTCAGATCGCGGCAGCGGAACTCGGCGGACTCGCTTTGGGGCAGGCGCGCTGGGAAGGCCCCGACATCGTATTGAATCCGCGGGCAACTCATGCCCTCACCCTGGCTCTGCATGAACTGAGCGCCAATGCGGTAAAGCACGGGGCCTTGTTGTCGGAGAGTGGTCGTATCGAGGTCAAATGGGAGCGAAAGCCGTCTGGAGGTTTCGAGCTTTTCTGGATCGAATCCGGCGGGCCTTTCGTGGCTCGCCCAAGCCGGCGAGGCTTTGGCTCCACTTTGCTCGATCGTGTCACGGGTCCGGAGCTCGGTGGGACCGCTTTATTCGATTTCAGGCCGGAAGGCCTAAAGGTTACCCTGAACGCAAGCGCCTCCGCACTCGCCGCCGCGCCAGCATTGAGACGCGCCAGAGCGCCGCTGATCGCGGCTGCCCCGTCCGCGGGAGATATGCCCGGCGCTTCCCATGGTGGCGTGGTTGACGCCGACATAAGAGGGCTGCGCGTTCTTATCGTAGAGGACGCTGTATTGCTCGCCGTAGAGCTGGAATCAGGCCTGACTGAATCGGGGGCCTTGGTCGTGGGCTTGGCCGCCGACCTCGACAAAGCGCTGGGCATGCTCGATCTAGAATTTGATGTGGCGGTGCTTGACGCGAATCTCAACGGTCGCTCGGTTCTGCCGATGGCGAACGCCCTCTCGGCGCGCGGTGTGCCGTTCATATTCGCAACCGGCTACGGTGATGCGGGGGCGGCGCCCGAAGGGTTCACGGCTCCCGTGGTGCGGAAGCCCTACAACATACGCCAGATCGCGGCGGCCCTGGTAGGCGCCATGAAGAGCCCATCCAACGCCCGATAATACGCCTGGTTTCCTGGAAGCTTGGTATTAGAGGGTCGCCGCGAGCCAACGCCTCACCGCCTCCTAAAGGCGCCTTTAACGATCAAGGCGCAAATGGTTTTGTCAGTGTTCATGGTCGCGGCTCCAGGAGGGTCAAGATGACGAGAACGGCGCACGCACGGGTCGCTGGAGGCCAGCTGGGTTCGACGATACGACGAATGTCGGGTGCCAGTTCCGACCGCATCCGTGGTGGCGCAATGGCTCTAGTCGGGCTCCTGCTTGCGGCAGTTTTGATCACCTATCGCGCCGGCGACCCTAGCATCGATACCGCCGCCTCCGGCGCCCCAGGCAACATTTTGGGGCTCGTCGGGGCCGATGTCGCCGACGTGGCGTTTCAATCAATCGGCCTCTCAGCATGGCTGATCGCCGCTCTGCTGACCTCTTCAGGCCTGGTCGGCCTGACCAGACAGTCCGGCGCGGCGCCTCCAGCCCGCCCGACCGCGCGGCTACTCGCCGTCTGCATCGGGGTGCTGGCGACGGCGATCGCTTTCGCGGCTCCGCCACCGCCCGCTTCGTGGCCCCTAGCGGCGGGACTGGGTGGCGTCGTGGGTGACACGCTGCTGTCGTTCATCATGGCCCCGTTCAGCCTGACCTCGGCAACCGAAGCGAGATGGATTGCTGGCGCAGTCTTCGCGGTGGTGGGCCTGCTCGGAGTGGTAGTAGGCCTCGGCTTTCGCCCGCGAACAGACATGGCGCCGACGGCTAAGCCTGTTACGGCGCCACCCGCGCGAACCGGGACGACAGTCGACAGTGTCGCGGAGGAACGCCCAGCGGCCTGGACCGGCACTGCCGATCCAGGCACGGCCCTGGGCGTTGAGATTTCCAAGGAACCGGCGACAACGGGCTTGGCCATAAAGAAACCGAAGACCTCTGTCCGAGCCTCGGGCCGAGAAGAGCGGGAGACCCAACCAACCCTCCCCTTTTGTGAACCCGGTTTCCGGCTGCCGGAACTGATCATGCTAGCCAAACCCAAGCCGCGGGCTTCCGCCTTTGACGAGGGTGCGCTCCGGCAGAACGCCCAACTTCTCGAGACCGTTCTGGGTGAGTTCGGCGTTCGCGGACAGATCGACCACATCAGACCAGGACCGGTGGTCACACTCTATGAATTGGTGCCCGCCGCAGGAGTGAAATCGGCTCGGGTGGTGGCGCTCTCGGATGATATCGCCCGATCGATGAGCGTGGCGGCATGTCGGGTAAGCGTGGTGCCGGGACGAAATGCTATCGGAATCGAGTTGCCCAACACCAAGCGCGAAACAGTTTATCTGCGCGACCTGCTCTCGAGCGCTGAGTATGAAAAGGCCAGCCAGGCCTTGCCGCTGGCGCTGGGAGAAACGATTGGCGGCGAACCCTATATCGTCGATCTCGCCAAGATGCCTCACCTGCTGATCGCGGGCACGACGGGTTCAGGCAAATCGGTCGGGGTCAACGCCATGATCCTCTCGATTCTCTACCGCCTTCCCCCCGATAAATGCCGATTCATCATGATCGACCCGAAGATGCTGGAACTGTCGATCTATGACGGAATTCCCCATCTGCTGGCCCCCGTGGTGACGGACCCAAAGAAGGCCATCGTCGCCCTCAAATGGACCGTTCGGGAGATGGAGGATCGCTATCGTCGAATGTCGAAAATCGGCGTGCGCAACGTCGCCGGCTATAATGAGCGCGCCAACGAGGCTCTAGCGAAGGGCGAGCACTTCGTCCGCACGGTCCAGACCGGCTTCGACGAGAAGGGCAGGCCAATTTTTGAGGAGGAAAAGCTACGCCCCGAACCGATGCCCTTCCTTGTCGTGGTGATCGACGAAGTGGCCGATCTGATGATGGTCGCGGGAAAGGACATCGAAGGCGCCGTTCAAAGACTGGCGCAGATGGCCCGGGCCGCCGGGATTCACCTGATTATGGCCACCCAAAGGCCCTCGGTGGATGTCATTACCGGAACCATCAAGGCGAACTTCCCGACACGGATCAGCTTTCAGGTAACCTCCAAGATCGACTCTCGGACCATCATGGGCGAACAGGGCGCTGAACAACTGCTTGGCATGGGAGATATGCTCTATATGGCGGGGGGGGGGCGCATCACCCGCCTCCATGGTCCCTATGTTGATGACGAGGAGGTGATAAAAGTCGCCAAATTCCTCCGCGACCAGGGAGAGCCGCAATATCTTGAAGACGTCACGGCGCTGCCCGACGCCGACGAAGACGCCGAGGCGGTTTCTGGCGAAGAAAGCGCGGGCGCCAACGACCTGTACGACCAAGCCGTCGCCGTGGTGACCCGCGACCGCAAGGCCTCCACCAGCTATATCCAACGGCGATTGCAGATCGGCTATAATCGCGCCGCCTCCCTGATCGAGCGAATGGAGAAAGAGGGCGTGGTCGGGGCCGCCAACCATGCCGGAAAACGCGAAATTCTCGGGGCCCCACCGCCATGAAAGCGCCAGACATACGGAAGTGCGGGCAATGAAGACAAACCGGCGTGGCGCTCTGATGGGATTGGCGCTGGCTTTGGCGGCAGGATCGGCCAGAGGTCAGACTTCGACGACCCCCGTTCTATCCGCCGACGATCAGCGGACGGTGGCGGGGGTGGTCGGTTACCTTCAGGGTCTGACCACCGCCAGCGGTCGTTTTGTTCAGACCAACGCGCGGGGCGCCCGGGCGGACGGTGTGTTTTACCTCCAGCGACCCGGCCGTGCGCGTTTCGACTACGATCCGCCCTCCGGTCTGGTGATCGCATCCGATGGACGCGGCGTTTCCGTCGTGGACCACCGATTGAAGACAATTCACGTCTATCCGCTTAGCGCGACGCCGCTCGGCTTGTTCCTCGCCCACGATTTCCGCCTGGATCGGGGCGTTGTCGTCACCCAGGTGATTCGAAACCAGGGAAACCTCTCGCTCATCGCCCAGGATGGCCGGAAAGCTTCGCGAGGCCATATCGGCCTAGCCTTCTCGGAAGCGCCCCTCGCACTCACGGGGTGGACACTCACCGATCAACGCGGCGGTGTCGTGACCGTGCGACTGGAGGGTTTCAAGCGCTCCGAGCCGCGCGATCCCGGCTTCTTCAAGCTGTCCGACCCACGATCAGCCTCGGACTTGGACTCTTCCCTTCGAGAGAGATGATCCAACATTGATTCCCACCGGGTCTCTCCCGGGCTAAGGACAGGCATGCGCCTGCGAATAGCTTCCTGGAACGTCAATTCCGTACGCCTGAGGATCGAGCATCTGGCGCGCTTCGCTGTTGAACAGGCGCCGGACGTCATCTGCCTTCAGGAGATCAAGTGTCAGGAACCTGAGTTCCCAGCCGCGGCCCTGGCCGAGGCCGGCTATCCCTATTTGAGGATCAAGGGCCAAAAGGGCTGGCACGGCGTGGCCATCGCCTCGCGGCTGCCGCTGGACGACGCCCCCAGCCTGGCTGTCTGTCGCGAGGGTCACGCACGAACCGTGTCCGCGATGGTTGCGGGAATCGAGATTCAGAATTTCTACATTCCAGCCGGGGGGGATGTGCCCGATCGGGCCGAAAATCCCAAATTCGATCACAAGCTCGATTTTTTCGAGCGATTGACGGCCAGCCTGACCGCCAGATCGCCAAGCGCGCCGCTGGTCATCGCCGGGGATCTGAATGTGGCTCCTGGTGAGTTCGACGTCTGGAACCACAAATATATGTCGAAGGTGGTCAGCCACACGCCTATCGAAGTGGCGGCCATGGCCAACCTAAGGGCAAGTCTGGGTTTCATTGATCCGATAAGAGAGACGACGCCCGATCCGGAGAAACTATTTTCCTGGTGGAGCTATCGGGCAGCGGACTTCCGAGCCTCCAACCGAGGACTGCGGCTGGACCATTTGTGGATTACTCCCGGCCTGAGACCGGCTGCAGACCGTTCGGGCGCGTCGACCGGTCAAATCCATCATGGCGTTCGAGCCTGGGATCGACCTAGCGATCACGCGCCGATAACGATTGACCTGACGATTTAATGCCGGGCGGGCCACTCCTCAGGGGGCCAGCCTGTATCCGCCGCCCTCGGTTATCAGAAGCCGGGCTTGCCCGGGCTCGGGCTCGATCTTCTGTCTGAGGCGATAGACATGGGTTTCCAGGGTGTGGGTCGTCACACCCGCGTTGTAGCCCCAGACCTCCGCGAGCAACTCCTCCCGACTTACGGGCTTGTCGCCGGCCCGGTAGAGATATTTGAGAATATTGGCTTCCTTGTCGGTCAAGCGAAGCTTGCGCCCCTTGGCGTCTATCAGTAGCCGAGCGGCCGGTTTGAATTCGTAGGGGCCTACCTTAAGAATCACATCTTCCGACTGTTCGTGGGCGCGGAGCTGAGCGCGAATCCTCGCCAGCAGGACTGTGAATTTGAACGGTTTAGTTATGTAGTCGCTCGCACCTGATTCGAGGCCGAGAATGGTTTCAACTTCGCCGTCAGAGGCCGTCAGAATAATCACGGGTGCGGTGACCCCACTTTGGCGGAGGATCCCACAGACTTCCCGGCCGTTGCGGTCCGGCAGATCGAGATCCAATAGGATGAGATCCGGCCGGCGTTCCACCGCCATTATCACGCCATCCGCGCCGTTGGCCGCGTCGATCGCCAGGAACTCGGACTGGAGTTCCAACTGTTCCCGCAGGAGGTCCCGCAGATCGTCATCGTCATCGACAATCAGGATTGTTTTGGGTTGCGCCATGGGCTTCAACATGCGCCGTCTGGGCTGAGAACGCCACGCTATGCAACGCCGGTACCCCTGATGATTTTTTCGGTCCACCCGGATGGAACCATGGACCTTGGCGCCGAAACCGTCCGCTGCGCCCTCGGGCGTGGCGGGGTCTGTATCTCGGCCGCCAAACGTGAGGGTGACGGCAAGACACCTGCGGGGGTTTGGCCACTAAGACGTCTGTTGTGGCGCTCGGATCGCACTTTCCTCCCAAATACTGCCTTGCCTTATCAGCCGATCCGAATGAGCGATGGCTGGTGCGACGCCCCTTTGGATCGCCAGTATAACCAACCGATTGAGATGCCTTACGGCGGCGGCGCGGAAAGTCTTTGGCGCGAAGACCATGTCTACGATTTCGTGGTTGTCGTTGGCTACAACGACGACCCGGTTGTTCCCGGCGCCGGTTCGGCCATATTTCTGCATCTGGCGCGGCCCGCCTACAGCGCCACAGAGGGTTGCGTTGCCCTGGCGCGGGAACACATGGCCGCGTTCCTACGCCAAGCCAGCCCTGGAGACTCTCTCGGCATCATGGCCGCTTGATCAGCGCGTCAACGACGCGCGCCGAACAGCGCTGACCCTAGCCTTATCGACGTCGCGCCGTGGCGAATGGCGCTTTCGAAATCCGCGCTCATGCCCATTGAGAGGTTTCGCAGGCCATTGCGCGCGGCGATCTTCGCCAGGAGGGCAAAGTGAGGCCCCGGCGGTTCAGCCTCCGGCGGGATACACATCAGCCCTTCCAACTCCAGACCATGGGTCCTTCGGCATGTCGCGATAAAGGCGTCGCTTTCGGTCGGTGTGATCCCCGCCTTCTGCGGCTCGTCCCCGGTGTTGACCTGCACATACAGCCGCGGCGAGCGACCAAGCCGCTGGACAGCGTCGGCGATGCGCTCCGCCAAGCGCAACCTATCGAGGGTCTCGATCACGTCAAAAAAACCCACGGCCTCGCGGGCCTTGTTGGTCTGCAGCGGACCGATCAGCCTCAACTCGAGACCCTCTCGCCGTCCGGACCATCGAAGCTCAGCCTCTTGGACACGGTTTTCTCCAAATACCCGCTGACCGAGGTTTAAAACCTGTTCGACGGATTCCCAGGGTTGTGTCTTGGAAACGGCGGTCAGCGCTATATCACCAGAGTCGCGACCAGCTCCGAGCGCGGCGCTGGCGATTCTTGCCCGAATAGCCTCCAGGGCTGCAAAGATATGAGCTTGGGTTTGAAGCATTGACGACAACCGCGTTGGAAGCGCTTTGGCGCGCATCGCGCAGACTAGGCCGTGGCGTGCGGCAACGAAAGTCGTTGCCGCCCATGCTGTTTTTCACGGACCCAAAGCGGACCCCGGACCCGGAACGTTCTCTGACCGCGCTGCCGAGAGGATCAGGGATTGTCTTCCGGGCCTTTGGTGCGCCCGACGCCCTGATCCTCGGGCGTCGCCTAGCGCGCCTTGCAAGGCGACGCGGCGTTGTATTTCTGGTTGGAGCGGACGTGGCCCTGGCCGTCGCGCTCAGAGCGGATGGCATTCATTTGCCGGAACGAGCGCTAAACCGGCCGGGTTTCAATCGGCAATTGCTCAGACGCTTCGTGCTTACAGCGGCGGCCCATGGCTTGCCCGCGGTGCGGCTCGCTCGACTGTCCGGTGTCGATGCGATTGTCGTTTCGCCGGTCTTTCCCAGCGCGAGTCCCTCGGCCGGCCGAGCGCTTGGCACTATGAAATTCGCCGAGTTGACCCGGGTCGCTGGTATCCCGGTCTATGGCCTTGGTGGGATCAACGCTGTTTCCGCACGTCGCCTGTTATTGTCGGGCGCCAAGGGAATTGCCGCAGTAGAAGCCCTAAGCGTGGCGCCTGATAGTCAACCTCAAGGAATACAGGCCGCGCGTTAAAATTTGAAGGTCGTCTCAAGCCGAACCCTTGGGGCGGCTCCCTGGGGGTCAATCAGACGCTGGTTGACCAAGGGATTGGGCGCCAAGCTTACCGCGCCACCGATATGCAACCGCGGCGTGAGTTTGTAATAAAGCCCGGGCTGAACGTCGCGCCATTCACCCAGCCGATCTGTTCGCTGCTCCATGCCAAGTTTGAGACCCCAGCGACCCTTGCGGGAATCCCACTCCAGCGTTCGACCGGTGGTGATTGGACCCGGCGCGTAGTGTGGCGAAGAAAAATCATTCGCGGCCAGAATGACACCAACTGGTTCCGCCTCGGCGCGCACGTGGCTGGCGATCGCCGTAAGGACGAGCGCTGAAATCGCCAATATCATGGGCCGCGCGGGCTTCATGGCAAAACGTACATTACCTCTCGCCATCGACGCACCATGCGTCTCCCAGCACGATCACACTAAAGGTGTAGGATTTCATCTCGTCAATCCATCCACAGGGTCTCCTGGTGGGGAACGGCACGATCACCGTCTCCATGTGGCGCATGAGCCACGCGATTGGATTTGGCGCGCACGATGGGATGTTATAGAGGCAGTGACCGGGGGGCCGCGTCACTGGGCGGCGGGCCAGTGCGGATATGATTGGAACCTATAAATATGCCGTCTGAACGTACGTGGTTGACCCGGGCGCCCAAGCTGATCATCGTACCGCTCTGCCTCCTCGTCCTGACCGCGTGTGGTGGACGCGCGGCTCAACAATTGGCGCGGTCCGCGCCGGCTGGCGCCATCGGCGTCAATAGCTACCTGTGGCGGGCCACCCTCGACACCCTGTCGTTCATGCCGCTGCAATCCGCAGACCCCTATGGTGGCGTAGTCATCAC
>JAYTXV010000220.1:0-3424 GCA_043742805.1 Caulobacteraceae bacterium
GCGCTACCTCTGGCGCGCCGTCGACCACGAGGGCGAAGTGCTGGAATCCTTTGTCACCACAACGCGTGACAAGGCCGCGGCGTTGAAATTCATCAAGAAAGCCCTGAAGCGCCACGGCCGTCCCAGGGCGATCGTCACCGACGGCCTGCGCTCCTACGGCGGCGCCCTCAAGGAGATTGGCGCCGAGAATCTCCAGGCGCGTGTCGGCCGCTGGAATAACAACAGAGCTGAGAACTGTCAAACGGCGCGCAATCGGGACCCCCTATCGGCGCCGAAAAGGGACCCCCGATCGCGGCCGTCGAGCGGCGATGCGCGTAGCCTTCAACCAGCGCAGAGCATCGCCGCGGGGTGAGCCACTGACAGTTCAACCGCGTCGAGAGGGGGGTGTGGGGGGAGGTTCGGCCTGTGGATAGATTGTGGATCGATTAGGACCGGTTCCGGAGCCGCCAGCTGTCGTTGCCGGTCTCGACGATGTCGCAATGATGGGTCAGGCGGTCGAGCAGGGCCGTGGTCATCTTGGCGTCGCCGAAGACGGATGGCCACTCGCCGAAGGCCAGGTTGGTGGTGATGATCACCGAGGTTCGTTCGTAGAGCTTGCTGACCAGGTGGAACAACCGCTGGCCGCCGGACTGGGCGAACGGCAGGTAGCCCAGCTCGTCCAGGACGACGAGGTCGAGCCGGGAGAGCTGGGCGGCCAGGGCGCCGGCCTTGCCGCGGCGGGCCTCGTCCTCCAGCTGGTTGACCAGATCGACGGTGTTGAAGTAGCGGCCGCGGGCGCCGGCGCGCACGACGTTGACGGTGATGGCGATAGCCAGATGGGTCTTGCCGGTGCCGGTGCCGCCGACCAGGACGATGTTGCGATGATTGGCCAGGAAGGCGCCGTCGTGCAGCGAGCGGACCAAGCCCTCATTGATCGTCGCGCCGTCGAAGCTGAACGAGGCGAGGTCCTTCATCACCGGCAGCCTGGCGGCGGTCAGGCGATAGCGGATGGAGGCGGCCTGGCGATGGCCGGTCTCGGCCCTGACGAGGTCGGCCAGGATCTCCATGGCCGTGCGGTTGCGCTGCAGGCCCGTGGTGACGGTCTCGTCGAAGGCGCCGGCCATGCCCTTCAGGCCCAGCTGGGCGAAGGCCTCGATCATCTCATGCCGCTGCACGGGAACCTCGCAGGGCGTCGTAGCGGGCGCAGTCGGCGATCGGCGGATGGCGCAGGGCCAGGGCCTCGGCGGTGGTGATCGGCTGCGGCGCCGGCGGTTCACGCCGTCGGGCCAGGATGTTGAGGATGACCTCGTCGCTGGCGGCGCCGGCGTCGAGAGCCTCGCAGACGGCGTCGTCGACCGCGTCCAGGCCGTCGATCAACACCGCCGCCAGCACCCGGACGAACCGGCGGTCAGCTTCGTCGCCGCGGCCCAGCTTCTTCCTTAGTCGGGTCAGGGCCGGCGGCAGCGACCAATCCTGGAACGGCGCGCCATTGCGCAGGGCGCCGGGCTTCCTGGCCAGGACCGGCAGGTAGTGCCAGGGATCATAGACCGTGCGGCCCCGGCCGAAGCAGCGGGCGTGCTCGGCGACCACCTCGCCGGCGCAGCGCACTACGATCCGATCGGCATAGGCCCGCACCTGCACCGTGCGCTTGGCGGCCCTGGCCATCACCGAGTAGCGGTTGCGGTCGAAGGTGATCAGGCAGGTGCCGGTCACCGCGTGCTCGACCTCGTGGAAGCCGTCGAACGGCGCCAGGATCGCCTGCAACGCCGGCCGCTCGGCCTCCAGGGCCTGGGCCAGGGTGATATCGCGCTGCTCGGGGTGCGGACGCAGGCGCGCCCAGCGCAGGCACTCGGCTTCCAGCCAGCCGTTCAACTCCTCCAGGTTGGCGAACCGCAGCCGCGGCTTGAAGAACCGCTCCCGGCTGATCTGCACCTGGTTCTCGACCTGGCCCTTCTCCCAGCCCGCGGCCGGCGTGCAGGCGGTCGGCTCGAACATGTAATGGTCGGCCATCAGCAGGAAGCGGCGGTTAAAGACCCGCGCCTTGCCCACGAACACCGTGTCCACGGCGGTCTTCATGTTGTCGTAGATGCCCCGGGTGGGCACGCCGCCGAAGAAGGCGAAGGCCCGGGCATGGGCGTCGAACACCATCTCCTGGGTCTCGCGCGGATAGACCCGGATATAGACCGCCCGCGAGGCGCAGAGCCGGACGTGGGCCGCCTTCACCCGCATCGGCTGGCCGGCGATCTCCACGTCCTCATGGCTGAAGTCGAACTGGAACGCCTCGCCCGGCGCGAACATTAGCGGCACGAACGCCATCCCGCCGTCGCCCGGCGCCGTCCGGGTCTCCTCGCGCCAGCGGGCCGCGTAGCGTCGGACCGAGTCATAGGAGCCGTCGTAGCCTTCCTGGACCAACAGATCCCAGACCCGCGTCAGCCTCAATCGCTCCCGCTTGGGCCGCGCCTCGTTCTCGACCAGGAGCTGCTCCAGCCGCTGACGCACCGGGCCGATCTTCGGAAAAGGCTGCGTCGACCGCTGATAGCTGAACGCGCCTTCCACCGCCCGGATCGCCTTGCGCACCACCTTGCGCGACAGCCGAAGGTCCCGAGCGATCGCCTTGATCGGCTTGCCCGCCGCGTGCTCACGGCGAATCCGCACCACTGTCTCCACCACCAACATCCCGAACTTGACCGCCTGGCTGAACCAAGCGGCCGTGCCTAAACCATCGGAATGAGGGGTCCCTTTTAGGCGCCGATCACCCCGCTAAGGGGGTCCTTCTTCCACGCCGCTGCACAGTCTGGGGTCAGGTGGCGTTTGATGATCGCCACGGTCGTGCCGCAGGTGAGTAGCGTCTGGCGAATGAGATGCATCTCGGCAAATGCCCGAGCCTTCGCCGAGGTCAGCATGGCCAATCGGATACCGGTGTCTGGCTCGCTCATGTTATGGTCTGCCCAGAAGTGGTGATGGAATGACAAGCCAGCCGGACGATGCCAGCGAGGCCAGAGACGCGAAGTTGCTGCGTGCGCTCAAGACGCCGCCCCTCTCGCGCGAACAGCTCCGCGAGGAGATGAAGCGCGCGAAAGAGGCGGCGAAACGAGAGCGTGGCTAGGGCTTCTTTCGCGGCTCGATGTGAGCCAGCACAGAGCCAGCTAGTGCGCGAACCTCTTTGGCGTTGAGCGAGCTTGGCCGCTCAAGACCCTCGCCAGCGAGGTGTTTGATCTTCGCCGAGGTCATCGGCGCCGGGATGATTTTCGTCGTCATAGTCAGCGTTCCCTTCATCGGGAGTTGATCGCTGGACTTGACTTGGCGCCTTCGGGGGATACCTTCCCTGAGTCAGACGACACCATTTCCCGCAGCCCAGCTAGGAAGGCGGGAAGCCAAGAGCAAAGGCCGTTAGAGGGCTCTGAACCCCTCTCGCGGCCTTTGTGATTCTCAAGGCGACACTGCC
>JAYTXV010000221.1:0-17789 GCA_043742805.1 Caulobacteraceae bacterium
TGGACATTTCATCAATTGGCTTCTCGCGCCGACGCCCTTGCGGCGGGGTTGCTCGCCCTCGGCCTGACGCCCGGCGATCGAATCGGGATCTGGTCACCCAATTGCGCCGAATGGACCCTTACGCAGTTCGCCGCCGCCCGAGTCGGCCTGATCCTGGTGACCATCAATCCGGCTTATCGCCGTGCCGAGGTTGCCTACACAATCAACAAGGTGGGGGTAAAGGCTCTGATCTCGGCCGAGCGGTTCAAGAACAGCGATTATCTGACGATGATCGAGGATCTGGCGCCGGAGGTCGCTGGCTCGACGCCGGGCCGTTTGGAAGCCGCCGCCTTTTCGTCGCTGGAAGTATTGATCAAGATCGGTGGGGCGCCGCGCGCGGGCTGGCTCGATTTCGCCGATGTCGCCGAACGCGGCCCGGCTACCGACCCCACCATGCTGTCGAGGGTCACTGAGGTCGGTCGGTCACTGAGCAACCGCGACGCGATCAATATCCAGTTCACTAGCGGCACCACCGGATCGCCCAAGGGCGCGACCCTGTCGCATCGAAATATTCTCAACAACGGCCTGTTCGTGGGCCGGGCCATGGGCCTGCGGGCCGGAGACCGGCTGTGTCTGCCGGTGCCGCTCTATCACTGCTTCGGCATGGTGATGGGCAATCTGGCCTGCCTGACCCATGGCGCGGCGATGGTGTATCCAGCCCCGGTATTCGATGCCGACGCCACCCTTAAGACGATCCAGTCAGAGCGATGCGATGGGCTCTATGGGGTGCCGACGATGTTTATCGCCGTCCTGGGTCACCCCGATTTCGAACGCTTTGACGTCTCGTCCCTGCGAACCGGCTGCATGGCCGGCTCTCCGTGTCCCGTGGAGGTGATGAAGGCGGTGATCGGACGCCTGCACATGCCCGATGTCACCATCGCCTACGGCATGACCGAAACCAGTCCGGTGAGTTTCCAGACCGACCTGGAGGATACGCTCGATCGACGAGTCTCCACTATCGGGCGCGTGCAACCTCATCTGGAGGTCAAGATCGTCGACGACACGGGGGGTGTGACACCACGTGGCGTGGCCGGAGAGGTCTGTACCCGAGGCTACTCGGTGATGCTCGGCTATTGGGATGATCCGGTCAGGACGGCCGAGTGCCTCGACGCGGACGGCTGGATGCATACCGGAGACCTGGGGGTCATCGACGCTGGGGGCTATGGCAACATCGTCGGCCGCATCAAGGACATGGTGATCCGGGGCGGCGAGAACCTGTTTCCTCGTGAGATCGAGGAGTTTCTCTATTCTCACCCCAAGATCGCCGATGTGCAGGTCGTCGGCTTGCCGGACCCCCGCTATGGCGAGGAACTCTGCGCCTGGATTCGCTTGCATCCCGGCGAGATCGCCGAAGAGGCCGAGATTCGGGTGTTCTGTGACGGTAAGATCGCCCATCACAAGATCCCCCGATACATCCGTTTCGTGGACGAGTTTCCGATGACGGTAACGGGAAAGGTCCAGAAATTCCAGATTCGCCAGGCGATGATCGAAGAACTTGGGCTCATGCTGGAGAGGACCGCCTGACGGTGACCCTCGTGGCCACGATACGTTCCCTTTGGGCGTCGGCGATCTCCACCGGCTTCATGTTGATCGCTGCTTTTGACCTGTGCCTGATGATTACACCGGCGTGGATGACCACCGACGCCGACGCGCCGACGGTGAAATCCACGATCTCCCGGGAATGCTGAGATATCGCTACGATCCAGGCAGGCAGCCGAAGAGCCGAGCTTTACTTGGGCGCTGGGCGTCGCCGCCAATCGCTCATTGTCCTCGCGGCGAAACTCCGGTCCAAGGCGACCCTGGATGGGAGACCGTGGCATGGACGACTTTAGTGATAGCGACGCCGCGCGCGTCCTTGATGAGTTCCGCCCGGGTCTGTCGGTCTACATACAAGGCGGTGTCGGTGAGCCATTACCGCTCAGGGCCATTCTGGCGGCCGCCCCCGAGGCGCTATCGGGAGTGCGCGTCACTTCGTGCCTGCTGCCCGGCATGAACGAGTTCGACTATGCGGCCCTGCATCCAGACGCTCGGCTCACGACCTTTCTCCTACCCACCGGCCTTCGCGCGTCATTTGAGGCCGGCCGCGCGCGCGTGCGGCCGCTTCCCTATTCCCAGATCACGGCCGCCTTCGCCGCCGATCCTCCGTTCGACTTGGCGATCTTTCAGGTGACACCGCCGGATCTAACGGGAATGTGCTCCTTTGGTCCGGTGAGCGACTTTCCGGGCCTGATTTGGCCCCGCGCCAAGCGGCGAGTGGCGTTCATCAACGCCCGGCTTCCGCGTGCGCCGCGCGGCCCAATGATTCCCCTCGACGCCATCGACCTGGCCATTGAGGCCGGAGGCCCCTTCATTACCGGCCAGGATGGCGACCCGGGGCCTGAACTTGGCGTGATCGCCGATCGCATCGCCGCCTTGATCCCCGATGGCGCGGCCATTCAAACCGGTATCGGTGGCGCGCCCGCGGCGGCTGTCGGACGCCTTGCGGCTCGCCGGGGTCTGGTCGTCCGATCAGGGTTGGTGACCGAGGGCTACAGGACGCTGGTCCAGTCGGGGGCCCTTGATCCCCTAGCTGATCATATCACCGGCCTGGCCCTCGGATCGGAAGACTTCATGCGCTGGGCCGCTGGCTACTTTATATTCGCCGACGCCACGGTGACGCATGGCGCGGCGGGGCTCGCGGCTACGCCGCGGCTGTTTGCCCTCAACTCGGCGCTTGAGGTGGATTTGTTCGGCCAAGCGAACCTGGAGTGGCGTGGCGGACGGCTGGCCAGCGGCTTGGGCGGCGCCCCGGATTTTGCCAGCGCCGCCCGTCGCTCGAAGGGGGGGCGCGCGATTCTGGCCCTCCCGTCATCGGCCAAGGGCGGCTCCCTGTCGCGGATTGTGGCGCGCCTCGAGGCGCCTACCGTGTCAATTCCACGAGACCTGACGGATCTTGTGATCACCGAGCAAGGCGTCGCCGACCTGCGGGGGACGACCCTGGATGGACGGGCCGAAGTCTTGATCGGTATCGCCAATCCATCCCATCGGGCGGCGTTGGCGTCGCGCTGGGACGAGATGCGGCGGCGGATGTAGCCTTGCTGCGGGTCAAGCCTTGACCGGATGCCTATGCCACCGCGACGATCTCAATGTCCCGGCCGGCCAACTGAGCGATATCGCCGACGCCCTTGCCCAGTACGGCCTGGGCCAATGGCGACACATGGCTGACGCTGCCTCGAGCCGGATCGGCCTCGTCCTCGCCGACAATCCTGAATGTCTGGCGCCGTCCATCGCCACGCTCCAGCGTGAACCCGCAGCCAAACCTGATGACGTCCGCCCTGGCTTCCGGGGTGATCAATCGCGCGTTCGCCCTGCGGGCTGAATAGTAGCGAAGGTCTCGGGTGGCCTTGGCCATCGCGGTGCGGTCGGTGTTCACATCTTCGCTGGCGCGCGCGCTGGCCCAAGCGGCCCTGGCCGAAGCCAGGCCGGCGTCAAGCGCGGCCAGGCCTTCGGGGGTCACCAGATTGGGATGGGGCGAGATGGGTCGGTCGGGCAGGTCGGCTGCGGCCGACTCAACGTCCTGTTCCTTGGTAAAGGCGACGCTCATGGCGCGGATTTCCTAAGCTCTGCCAGTCGTCTTATCGACGATCTCCCGCGCGCGGTCCACCACGTCAGCGGGTTCGATGATTATCAAATCATAGCCCAGACGGCGGTAGGTTTGTTCGTGCACCTGTTCAAAGCGAACGGAATCTTCGAAGCCGATCCGCCGGGCGTCGGTGTTTTTGATGAAGCCGAGGTTACGGATGAAAAATACTTGTTTTTCGAAGAATCGTTCCACCGTGATGGCCTCAAGACTCAGAGTTAGCCCCGGAGACGGCGCAAAGCCCAGAAATTCGGCGAGCGCCAGCGTGCAGACAGCGGATCGGTCGTGGAAGGCAACCCTAGCCGGCGATAGCGGCAACGTCGATCGCTGCCGGTTTTGCAGGTCTAGGATTGTGTCGATGAAAGCGGAGTTGGCGTGGGGTTCGCTCACGCCCTTCGCGCTCGCCAGGGCGATGACATCCGTGGCGGCCTCCTCGATCACTGGAAATCCCAAGATTTCCAGCTGGCGAAGTATGGCTGTTTTGCCTGCCCCCGGCGCACCGGTGAGAATGAAGTGTTTCAAGGGCTCCCCTGTTTGAAAGGGTTGAACCGGGATGCCAGCCCGGATGGAGTCAGTCCGGGGGCCAGCCGGCCCTTGGCATCTCGAACATCGCATCCGGGGTGATCTCGGCGTAGTCCCCCATGCGGCCGGCCCGCAGAATCGGCCGTGCGAGGGCAGTGTCATACAAGCCATCGTGGAGATAGGCCGTGTCGATATGAACGGCGACCACCTCGCCCAAGATCAACCAGCTGTCGACCGGCTCCCCGCCGGCGCGTCGTAGCTGAATGAGCTGGCTCAGGCGACATTCAAAGTTGACCGGGCTCTCCAATACCCTGGGAGGCGAGACCAGTCGCGATGGCGCTCTGGTTAGGCCGGCAACGTCGAACTCGTCGATTTCCGGCGGCGCCGCGGCGCAGGTGAGATTCATCGCCTGGGCCAGGGTTTTCGTCGCCAGATTCCAGCAAAACTCGCTGGTCTCCGCGATGTTTGCCACGGTGTCTTTCCAGCCGATAGTGGAGAACCCTATGATCGGCGGAGTGTAGTTAAAGGCGTTGAAGAAGCTATAGGGTGCGAGGTTCGCCAAACCCTGTTTGTCTATAGTCGATATCCAGCCAATGGGTCTAGGTCCGACAATTGCATTGAACGGATCGTGTCTGAGGCTGTGACCTTGTCGTGGTTCGTAGAAGTGGGCGCTATCTTGGGCCATTGGCTCTCATTTTCTGGGTAAGTGGGATTTCGATCAAGGATTTGTGGCCTGAGTCCGGTTTGTTGCGGAGGGCGGATTGATTGAACAATTCGAGATCAATTATTTTCGTGTGCCGCCTTGTTTTCGCGCCAACTTCTTGCTTAACAGTCACAATCTTGAAAACTGAGGAATCACATGACAGAGATTACTGATCAAACCACTCTCGAAAAGACGACGGAGATCGTCGCGGCGTTTGTCTCCAAGAACCCGATGGCTACCGCCGATCTTCCGGCCCTGATCCAGGCCGTTCATCGCGCTCTAGCAGGCATCTCGGTCGTGGCTCCGGAACCCGAGCCGCGCAAGGAACCCGCCGTTCCTATTCGTCGCTCGATTACACCCGATCATCTGGTGTGTCTCGAAGATGGCAAAACCTTCAAGTCATTGAAACGGCACCTTCGTACCAAATACGATCTGAGCCCGGAAGACTACCGCGCCAAATGGGGTCTTCCCAAAGACTACCCGATGGTCGCGCCCAACTACGCCGCCGCCCGTTCGGCCCTCGCGAAGAATATGGGTCTCGGCAAGGGAGGCCGCCAGCCCGTTGCCGTCGCTCCAGCCCCCAAGGCCAAGCGCGCCTCCAAGGCCGCCAGCTAAGGCTTTTACTTCTGACGACCCAAGGTGTTTTCGCCTTGGGTCGTATGACGGTACGCCGACGCGCTGTACTAACAATCCAGCGTCTTGCGGGCCTGATCCCGACGCTGGGTCACCTCATGCTTCCCTAGTTGCGCAGATTTGTTATTCTGCAGTCGCGTCCCGCCTGATCGAAAGTGTCGTTGAAGTATCTTCACTTGCCAAATGTGATGTTTCGCCAGGGTCGGGACCTATGAAGCCGGCAATTATACGGCGACCAAAACTCCACCATGGTTACCTGACGGTGGAACGCCTCAACATACGTCTCGCCGATGGGGCTGAGGTTACCCGCGAGGTTGAAACACACGGTGACGCCGTCGCGGTGCTGCCCTAAGATCCGGAAAAGCGCGTTGCGCTGCTGGTTCGGCTTTTCCGACCTCCCGCTTTCGATCGCTTCGGCCAGGTCGCTCTTGAGGAGGCCTGCGCCGGAATGATCGAGGCCGAGGAGCCCCATCAGGGGGCTCGGCGCGAAGCGCTCGAGGAGCTTGGTCTCCATCCCGGCACGCTTGAATACATCGGACGTCTCTGGCCAAGTCCAGGGGGCTCCGCCGATCAGGTGACCTTGTTTCTCGCGCCCTATGCGGCGATAGACAAAATCAGCGACGGTGGCGGGGTCGCGGATGAACACAAAGGCATAGTCATCGTCGAACGCCCATAAGTCACGCTGGCCGCCGATGCCGATGCCGATGCCGGGCGAGTCGTTGATCTCAAACTTCTCACCCTGATACTAGCTCTGCGCGCCCGTCACCCTACTCTTTTTTTAGCGCTGAAGATTGTTTGTGCGACGGATGAAGTCGGCTGTATCGTCGTGCAACGCTTTGAGGGAGGCTTCATTGGCGTAAACCATGTGCCCGGATGGATAGTAATGATACTCTATATTGGCCTGTAGGTCATTTGGTACAGGCAAGTGGTGCATTTCGTACCAACCTTGATAATAAGGCGTGGCGAGATCATAGTAACCACCAGCAACCATAACCTTCAACAGGGGGTTTATCTTAAGTGCTAACGCTAAATCGGGCATGACGTTGAGCGGACCTGGAAAGCCTTCGGGCGCATTGGGTTGTTGATGCTGAAAACTCCAGAATTTTCCAACATCTGCGAAGGGTTTGAAAATCTTTCCAGCCCCATAGCCCAGTTGCGTGCGTGAATAATCGTTGAAAGCTGATACGTAGGCCGAGCTCAGCCCCGCCGATTGGGGGTCATAGTCGGACTCCTTGCTGAGCGGGTCGACGTCCGGCCCGGCGAACCGGGTGTCAAGGCGGCCCGTCGTCAGTCCCTGTTCTTCCTGCAGTTTCTTTTCGAACATCCCGCCGCTGACACGCAGGTCAGCCTTCAGAAGATAGGGCGTGGGCAGGCCGATATAGTGACTCAGTCGTTCGGCGATCGCCTGGCGGCGTGTGGCGCCCAATTCCGCCCCCGCTTGCAGCGCGCTGGCGTAGTCGCCGATGGCGAAGGCCTCGGCTTCTTTGAGGAAGGCTTTCAGGTCTGTCGGTCGGTCACCGGAAACCTTGTTGTGATACCATGCACTGGCGGCAAAAGTCGGAAGCGCGGTGATATAGGCTTGGTCCGTTCCTGGATTGGCCTCTGGACCATCGACGCTGAGGTCAAAGTTGAGAATCTGCGACAACAGGATCACCCCATTGAAATCAACGCTTTCGCCGGTTTCAAGAGCGCTGACCACCACAGCCGAACGCGGTGTGCCATAGCTTTCGCCGAACAGGTATTTTGGTGAGTTCCAACGTCCATACTGGCTGAGAAACCCAAGGATGAACTGTTCAAAGGCGTGGGCGTCGGCGTCGACTCCCCAGAATGCTTTTTCCTTGTCCTTGCCGGCGATGCGACTGAAGCCGGCGCCAGGGGCGTCGATGAACACCAGATCGCTGGCGTCCAACAGGCTGTAGGCATTGTCGATCAGGCCATAGGGAGCGGCCGGCGTGTGACCGCCGTCCTTGGTCACCACCCGCCTGGGACCAAACGCGCCCATGTGCAGCCAGACCGTCGATGAGCCCGGTCCGCCATTGTATAGGAAGGTTATCGGCCGGCTGGCGGCCGGCGCGCCCTTCTTGAAATAGGCTACATAGAACATCGAAGCTTCCGGGCCACCTCCAGCCTCGGGACCGTTGTCCGCCTTGTCATCGCCCTTGCTTGAATCGGTGTGAGCCGCGTCATCCCAACCCTTGGGGTGAACGATCAGGGTGCCCGCGACGGTTTTGTAGTCGATCTTCTGTCCTTCGACAGTGACCGAGCCCTCACTGGCCACGCTCTCGGGGGTGAACAGCGCCGTCTTGTCGGCGGCCGCTTCGGTTTTCGCGGATTCGGGAGATTTCGGCGCTGGCGCCGCCGCGTTGGCCGCGTGAGCCAACAAGGAAAGGGAGGCGGCGAAAATCAAGGCTCTTTTCAAAGTTGATACCTCTGCGGCGTAGGATTGACAGTGGGGCTTTAGGCCAGGGCGGCCCGGGGGTGAAGCCCCCGCGCGCTCGGGGCCGCGGTCGAGCGCTTCGTAGTGTTCATATCGCGCCGGACGCCCTTATCTCGCCGCGGAAGGTTATTATTGCCCCGGGGGCCACGGTCGGATTGTCGGTCGGGCGACTATCGGGGACGTTCGAACATTATCTCGGATTTGCCGTGTTGATCGGGGAGCCGCGCCGCGGACTGGCGCGTCATGCGCCCATCGCGTTGATCGCCTTAAGTTTTCTGGCGCTGTTGGCGCCGTTCTGCGTCATTGAGACGCCACCGCTCACCGACTATCCCAATCATCTGGCCCGCTATTGGCTGATCGCCGGCGGCGCACACGACCCTTTCCTGGCTCGATTTTACCAGATTGATTGGTCAAACGCGGTGACCAATATCGGTGTGGACAGGATCATCGCGCTATTCTCGCCTCTGGCGTCGGGTCTTGTTCAAGGCCACATCGCCGTCATCGCGGCGGCGATTCTGCCGCCACTGGGCATATTGGCCCTAAGCTATGCCGTCTCGCGGCGGTTTACCCCGTGGCAGGTGATCTTCCCTTTCGCCGCCTGGTCGACAACTTTTCTGATGGGTTTCGTCAATTTTCAGATCGGTCTGGGCCTTGCCCTGCTGTTCGCCTCGATCGACCCGCTGGTTCAGCCGCGCCTGAGGAGAGGCATCGTATGGATGCGGGTGCCTTTCGGACTCGTCCTTGCCGTTGACCATCTGTTTGCCCTGATTTTCTATGCGATTCTGTTGGCTGGGCTCGGCTTGGGGCCGTCCCCCTTCCTGGCCGACGCTTGGCGCGACCGGGGCCGGCGAATGTTGAAAGGCGGTCTGACCGCGGCGTGGTGCCTGATCCCGCTGATGATTTTGGCTGGTCCAAGCCAGGCCCTGCCTGGCGCTCAGCCACCGACGCCGATCAACCTTGGCGCCGATACCGGAGCAATCCTGTTCAGCGCCGCGACGGACAAGCTGGCCACGCTTCTGTCGCCCTTCGCCAGCTACAATGTCTTCCAGGAGATCACCATCGTCCTGGCTCTGGCCGGGTTCCTGATCTGGTTGAATCGCCAGCGCGCCCTGACCGCGCATGGCGGCCTCATGGTGGCGTTCGCTGGCATGGTCGCGCTGGCCGTCTTCGCGCCGGGCCGCCTGGCTGGCGCCAGCTGGGTGGATCGCCGGTTTCCGATCATGGCCCTCTGCTGCGCGATGGCGGCGCTTCAATTCCGGCCCGATGTTCCAAGGCGCTTTGGCGTACTGGCCGGGTGTGTCGCGCTGGGTCTGGTCGGACTGCAAACCGCCTGGGTGGGATGGAATTGGGGGAACATGAGGGATGAAACCAAGGCTGTCCGCGATGTCTTGTTGAGCGTGCCTGGCGGGGCCACGATCCTGCCACTCCAGCACCAGCCGACCTTTTTGGTCAGGTCGCGCGCGCCCGCGGGTCGTTATATGTTCCTGGTCGGAGATCCGACCTTTCGCCATATGGATGCCATGGCCGTGTCCGAGCGGCGGGCTTTCGTGCCGAATCTGTTTTCCGCCAAGGGGCTGCAACCGCTCAGGGTGCTCGGGCCATGGGATGGCGTGGTGGAGCACAACGGTGGCGACCTGGCCTCCGTCTCCGCCCTATCGAGGCCACCACAGCCGGGCGATCCCTCCTATCTCGCTGGCTGGCGTGGGCGGTTCGACTATGTCCTGGTGCTGAATGCCGACCTGCCAGACGGGTCGGGACCGATCCGTCCACCGCCGGAACTTACGCTGGTCTCCGACCGGGGTTTCGCTCAGCTCTGGCGGGTGGCGCGCCGCTTTACACCGTGACCTGAATACCCATTTCGACCACCCGGCCCGGCGGGATGGCGAAAACCTGGCTTGGGTCGGCGGAGTTGCGGTTCAGGGCGATGAACAGCAGGTCCTGCAACCGACGCACGCCGCGGTCGTGGGTTGGCAAAACTGACCTTCGGCCGAGGAAATAGGAGGTGTCGGCCGGATTGAAAGATGCGCCGTCGACTTTCAGCCGCGCGATCGCCGCCGGCACGTCCGGCGTCTCCATGAAGCCGAACCGCAGGCTTATGGTCAGGAATGAGTCGTTGAGGATATGCACCGTGGCCCGTTCGTCCGGAGACACTCGCGGCTCGTCCGCCGTCTCCACCGCGACGATGACGTTGAGCTTATGCAGCACGCCATTGTGCTTGAGGTTGTGGAGCAGCGCGCTGGGCGTCAACTCCGGGTGCGAGCTCAGATAGACCGCCGTGCCGGAAACCTGATGGCGGGGCCGGCGCGCGATAGAGGCCAGGAAGTCGGCCATCGGTATCCGGTCGCGGCGGGATTTCGCGGCGACGATCCGGCTGCCGCGCATCCAGGTCATGATGACCATCGCCACGGCGCCCGCCAGGGCCAGCGGCACCCAGCCCCCGGTGAACAGTTTGAGCATGTTGGCGCCGTAGAACGCCAGATCCACGGTCAGTAACGGCGCTACCACCAGGGCGGTCTTGAGCAGGCTCCACTTCCACAGTTTTCTCACCACGATGGCGGTTAGGGCCGTGGTGACCGACATGGTGCCGGTCACGGCCAGGCCATAGGCGTCCTGCAAGGCGACGCTGTTCTTGAAAATCGCCACCAGCAGAATGACGCCGATCATCAGCAGCATATTGACCGTGGGCACATAGATTTGCCCTGCTTCCGTTGCCGACGTCCGATGCACCGCAAGCCTGGGCAGCAATCCCATCTGCATGGCTGAGTTCGACATCGAATAAGCGCCGCTGATCACCGCCTGGCTGGCGATGATGGTGGCGGCGGTCGCCAGCAGCACCATGGGAATGCGTAACGCTTCTGGAACCATCAGGAAGAACCAGTTCTGGCCCGAAAGATCGGCGCCGTGGCCAGCCGGCGAAGCCAGGAAATGCAGGGCAAAGGCGCCCTGGCCAAGATAGTTGAGCAATAGGGCAGGGCAGACCACGAACATCCAGGCGCCGCGGATGGGCGAGGCGCCAAAGTGGCCCATATCGGCATAGAGCGCTTCGGCGCCGGTAATCGTCAGTGAAACCGCCCCCAGAACCAGAACGCCGATCAGCCCGTGGCCAGCCAGGAAGGTGAGGCCGTAGGTGGGCAGGAAGGCCAGGAGGATTCCGGGTTCTTTGGGAATGTGCAGGAGCCCAAGGCCGGCGATCGAGACGAACCACAGCAGGCATATCGGCCCGAACCAGGCAGCGACCTTGGCCGTGCCGCGCGACTGGGCAAGAAACAGGCCGACCAGCAGCACCAGGGCGCCGCCGATTTCTACCGATGGTGTGATGGCCTTGGCCAGGCTAGGGACGGTTTCCAGGCCCTCGATGGCCGACAGCACCGAGACGGCGGGTGTGATGATGGCGTCGCCGTAGAATAGCGCCGCGCCGATGATGCCGAGGATCAGAACGACACGGGTCCGGCCTCCGACCGCGTTCTGGGCGAGGGCCATCAGCGATAGGATGCCGCCTTCCCCGTGATTGTCGGCGCGCATGATGAAGATGACATATTTTATCGTCACCACGATCAGCAGAGCCCAGACGATCAGGGAAGTAATGCCGTATATTTCCGCCTGCCCGACGTGGCCGTGGGCGGCGGCGGTCACGGCGCCCTGGAATCCATAGATTGGGCTGGTGCCGATATCGCCGAACACCACGCCCATGGAGCCCAGCGCCAGGCCCGCGAAGCGACGTCGCGCGGCGTTAGAGCTCAAGGGGGGCGCGGCCTCGGCCGCCGACGAGACGTTCATCGGCGGGGGCATAGTCCGAAGCGAGGGCGAAGGAAACGATCATCTTGACGACTGTGGATTTGGCGGCGGACCGGTGCCCCCGCCGGCGCCGGTTTCAAGTCGCCAGCCGGGCGGCGATCCAGCCGGCCAGGATTTCGTTCACCCGCTCGGGCGCCTCCTGTTGCACCCAGTGTGAAACGCCCGGCAGGCGGTGCAGGGTGAAGTCGCTGACATAGGAGCCATAGCCTTCAGGGTTCTCGATGCCGAGCGCGGTGTCGGCCTCGCCCCAGCGGCGAAGCATGCCGGTGTTGGCGCGGTAATAGTTGATCATCGCGGTCATCGCCCCGGGGATCAGCGCGTTGTTGCGGTAGACATCGGCAACCTCGGGAGGAAAACGTGACTTGTCAACGGCCATGTCGGAGAAGGCCGCGCCGATGGCCCTGGCTCTCGCGCCGACCGGCCTGGCGGCCGGAGCCGACCTGACGCGACTGAAAGCGGCGGCTTAACTGCCTGGGTGAATCGCGGTCAGTTCAGGGTGCGGGTCGCGGTGGGCAGGTGCAGGGAAAAGGCCGGGACCGCTGCGTCGAATGTCTCGCCGTCGGTGGTCAGCATCTGGTAGCTGCCCTCCATGCCGCCCGAAGGCGTGGGCAGTGGGCAGCCCGAGGTATATTCAAAGCTTTCGCCCGGCTTCAGGACTGGTTGTTCGCCGACTACCCCAGGTCCCCGAACTTCCTCCACATGGTTGCGGGCGTCGGTGATCACCCAATGGCGCGAAATCAACTGGACGGTCGTTTCGCCCAGGTTTTCGATCCGCACTGAATAAGCCCACAGGAACCGTCCTCTTTCCGGATCGGACTGTTCGGGCAGAAAGCGGGGCGACACCAGCACTCGCACGTCGCGGGTCGTGGCCGAATATGTCTCTTCACTCCGCCTGTCGGTCATCACGCCGCGTCCAGCGCGCGCTCGAGATCTCGGGCCAGGTCCCTTGCACCCTCCAGGCCCACCGACAGTCGCACCCAGCCGCTGGTCAGGCCGATCTCAAGGCGCTGTTCCTCGGTCATCGAGCGATGGGTGGTGGTGGGCGGATGGGTGGCCATGGATTTGGCGTCGCCGAGGTTGTTGGAGATGTCGACCAGTTCCAGGCGGTTGAGAAAACGGAAGGCCGCCTCCCGCGATCCCAGGTCGAAGGCGATCAGGTTGCTGCCGCCTATCTCGCCGCCGCCGCCGTTCATTTGTCTGGCCGCCACCTCGAACTGTGGGTGATCGGGCCGGCCGGGATAGCGGCATACGAACACCTTGGCATGGTCGGCGATCAGATCGGCGAGAACCGCCGCCGTGTCGGTCTGGCGTCGAACGCGCAGATCCAGCGTCTCAAGGCCCTTGAGTAACACCCAGGCGTTGAACGGCGACAGGGCCGGACCCGTGTGACGCGCCAGATCCTTGTAGGCCTCCTCCATCAGGGCGTTATCGCCGAGGATTGCGCCGCCCAGCACCCGGCCCTGGCCGTCGATGTGCTTGGTGGCCGAATAGACGACAATATCGGCGCCCAGCTTCAGGGGCGACTGGAAGATCGGTGTCGCGAACACATTGTCTACAACTACCTTGGCGCCGATCTCCTTGGCGATGGCGCAGACGCCGGCGATGTCGCTGATCTCCAACAGCGGATTGGCGGGAGTCTCCATGAAGAACAGCTTGGTGTTGGGCCGCACCGCGCCACGCCAGGCCGCCAGGTCCGGCCCGTCGACCAGCGTAGTCTCGACGCCGAAGCGCGGCGCCCAGGTGTTCATTATCCACCGGCAGGAGCCGAACAGGGCCTTGCTCGAAACGATGTGGTCGCCGGCCCGCACCAGGCCGCTGATGGCCAAGTGCACGGCGGCCATGCCGGACGCCGTCGCGCGACAGACCTGCGCGCCTTCGAGCAGAGCTAGGCGATCTTCGAACATCTTGACGGTCGGATTGCCGTAGCGGGCGTAGACATAGCCGGGTTCCGTGCCCGCAAAGCGCGCGTCGGCGCTTTCGGCGGTATCGTAAACGAAACTCTGAGTCAGATAGATCGGCTCGGACGTTTCGCCGTGGGGGGACCGGGCCAGTCCGCCGCGAATCAGGCGCGTGGCGGTTTCCCAGCTGTTCGGATCTTCGGCCATCGGACGCTCCAAAAAGGGCCGGCACTAGAGGCGCCCACCGGGTCCCGGTCAAGCCCGCGCCCTGTTCGTTCTGCTGATCCCCCGTTGGTCCCTTGCCTTAAGCCCGCCCATCCCCGAGTGTTGCTCGCCCATGATCGACCCCGCCGGTATCCTTCCCTGTCAGTCCCTCGATGGCCTGATCGCGCGTGGCGCCATCCACGCGGCCGGCGGCGTCGGGGCCGATCAGGTGCAGCCGGCCAGTCTGGATCTCAGGCTGGGACCTCGGGCCTGGCGTGTCCGTGCTTCGTTTCTGCCTCGCCCTGGCGCCTCGGTGGGCCGGCGTATCACCGACGTGTCGATGCATGAGCTTGACCTGACGGTTGGCGCCGTTCTGGAACGCGGCTGCGTCTATATCGCCGAGATTCAGGAGGCCCTGAACCTGCCGCCGGGTATCGGCGCTCGGGCCAACCCCAAAAGCTCCACCGGCCGGGTCGACTTGTTCGTGCGGTTGCTCACCGACGGCCAACCGGCGTTCGACAACGTCGAGCCCGGCTATCGGGGGCCGATGTTCCTGGAGATCGCGCCCCAGACCTTCTCGGTGCTGGCGCGCGCGGGCACCCGGCTCAACCAACTGCGCCTCAAACGTGGCGCGCCGGCCGTTCTGGCCGCGACCGATGTTGGTGTCGACCTGACCGGCGCCACCGCCGGTTTCCGCGCCCGCCGCCACGCCGGGGTGATCGATATGGACCTCGAGTCCAGCCTCGATCCTCGGGATTTCTGGGAGCCGCTGGAGCCGCGCCGGGGCGAACTGGTTCTCGACCCGGGAGAATTCTACATCCTGGCCTCCAAGGCGGCGATCGAGATTCCCGTCTCCCAGGCTGCCGAGATGATCCCGATCGATCCGGCGGTGGGAGAGTTTCGCGTCCACTATGCCGGCTTCTTTGATCCGGGCTTCGGCGTGGCCGAGGCCGGCGGCGCGGGATCGCGCGGGGTTCTTGAGGTGCGCAGCCGCGAAACGCCGTTCCTGCTGGAGGACGGTCAGACCGTGGCCAGGCTGGTGTTCGAGCCGCTCACCCAGAGGCCGGCGCGGCTGTACGGCGATGGCGGATCACATTATCAGCGCCAGGGTCTGAAGCTATCGAAGCACTTCAAACCCTGGACCTGACGAAACACTGGTCGAAATCCGCAGCCGGTCAGGCTGCGGCGCGTCGGTAGATCGAATTGATCGGCTTGGCCACGACCCGGCGCAGCATCGGCTCGAAGGCCTCCAGTGGCATGGTGTCATAGGTCGGCTCGAAGCTGTTCTGATCATACAGATGGCAGAACTGCGCGCAGTATTCGAAATGCGGGTGACCACGGAATTGTTCGCGCATATCGCGGTCCAGACCGATGTGGTGGAAGAAATAATACCCCTGGAAGATGCCGTGTTTGTCGATCATCCAATGGTTGGCCTCGGACACATAGGGCTTCATGATCACCGCGCCGATCTCGGCGTGGTTGGAAGGCCCCATCAGGTCGCCAATGTCATGCATCAGCGCACAGACCACATATTCTTCGTCCCGGCCGTCTCGGTGCGCCCGGGTGGCGGTCTGCAGTGAATGCTCCAGTCGGTTGACGGCGAAGCCACCCTCGTCGGCCCCGAGGTCTGTGAGGGCGGTGATAAGGCGGTCGGCGTGGGCGCTGTTGAAAGCCTTGCCGGCGGCGCCGATCGCCGCCCAGTCCTCAGCCGTGCCCTGCGTCATTGCGCGGAAACCCGCCTTCGAAGTCATCTCGCCGTCAGCCATGGTTTTTCCCTCACCAGAAAATGCCGCCGTACCGTGCGTCCGCGAACGCCCGGCGTCAACGTGCCGGCTTTGCAAGGCGGCGAAAACCACGTATTTCCCGCTCCCCATCGCGGCCGTAGTTCAGAGGTAGAACGTCAGCTTCCCAAGCTGAATGTCGTGGGTTCGATTCCCACCGGCCGCTCCAGAAAATTCAAATACATATAAAGCGGTCCACGGGTGCGCCCCGAAAGCTAAGGTGGAGATCAGGGGCAGCTTTATGCCAAGTGCCTTCAAGGCCTTGGTCATGGTTTCCAGGGTCGGATTGCCGTCTGGCTTCAGCGCTTTGAAGACCTTTTCGCGGCTGAGCCGCGTTTGCCGCGCGAATTGCGAAACCCCGTGGGCGCGCGGGATATCGTCCAGCGCCGCCGCGATCAGCGTCGGGTCAACGTCATCAGGAACGGCCTCCAGACAGGCGACCTGTCCTTCGACACTGTCCTGACCGCGGCGGTCGCCATCGTCGCCTTGTTGGTGGGGATCGCGATCTTCAGCAATGTGCAGGGTTGGGCGGAGTGGGGCCGCGGCATGGCTTGGGGCCTGCAACGTCGTCGTGGCCGGGCGGTTGGCGTGGTCCTAGTAGTTGTTGAGAGCCTCCCAACAGGCGCCCAACGATCTATGTTTTCCTGAACCGCAACGTCATCCGGTCACTCTCGCCGATCGCCCCATATTTGGCCGGATCGAAGCCCACTGGCGTGGGTTTGTCCTTGGCGTAGGTGCGGCGCGTCGGGGGCAGGGTCCAGACCCCGAATGGGTGGTCCTTGGTGTCCTTGGGGTTGGCGTTGATCTCGGAGGCGCCGGCCAGTTTGAAGCCGGCTTTCTCCACCGCAGCGGTCAGCCAGGCGGTAGCCACATAGCCGTCGCGCGCCTCGTTCACCATCGGCCGGGGGTCGGCGCGGTGTTCCTCCACCGCCAGAACGCCGCCGCGCTTAAGGGCGGCATGGAAATCAGCCAGGGCTTTGTCGAGGCGGCCTGGCGTCCACATCCAGTCGTGAATATTGCGCGAGGCGATCACCATGTCGGCGGTTCCATCCGGGACCAGAGGCCCGCTGGTCGCCTCGAAGCTGGCCATCTGAATCTCGCCCCAGACCGCGGCGTCTCCATATAGAGCCTTGAATGCCGCAGTATCGCCGCCCTGGGCGGCTACGTAGTGGCCGTGGGTGGTTTTGAGATAGGGGGCCAGGATTTCGGTCCAATAGCCGCCGGCCGGATCGATTTCGATCACCGTTTGCCTGGGCCCGAGACCCCAGAACGCCAGGGTCTCGGCCGGATGGCGGGAGGCGTCGCGGGTTTTGTTCCTGACCGTTCGCTGGGGGCCGTCCACCGCCGCCCTGAGCGCGGGGGATATAGAGGCCAAGGCGCGGATCGGGAAGCCGGCCAGCGGCAGAGCCGAAAGCGCGACGGCGAACCCCCTTCGGTTAATCAATCGAGTCACAGGCGCACCCGCCGGACCCGCTGTTGAACGGCGAGAAGTTGCGTTCGGTGGCGGAGGCGGCGGCAAGGCCGGAGATGGCGACAGGCAGGGCTCTCATGAGAGTTTCCGAGGTGTTTCTGTTGTCCCGCACATTCTTCCGCGGCCCGGGTGAGGTCAACGCCTAAGCTGCGGCTGATGCGCGTCTGTTGGGGAACAAGGATAGGACCACGGTGTTTGCCTAGGGTAAGTCGGCCCCCGGCCGCGATCCCGAGGAAGCCGCATGATCGACGCCCTGGTTCTGGCCCGCGCCCAGTTCGCCTTCACGATCTCGTTCCACATCATCTTCCCAGCCTTTTCTATTGGCCTCGCCAGCTACCTGGCGGTGCTGGAGGGCATGTGGCTGAAGACGCGAAATCCGGTCTATTTGAACCTGTTTCACTATTGGCTGAAAATCTTCGCCGTGGCCTTCGGGGCCGGCGTCGTGTCGGGGCTGGTGATGGCCTATCAGTTTGGAACCAACTGGTCGGTGTTTTCCGACAAGGCCGGCGCGGTGTTGGGGCCGCTGATGGCTTATGAGGTGATGAGCGCGTTTTTCCTCGAGGCGGGGTTCCTGGGGGTGATGCTGTTCGGCCTCAAGCGCGTCGGCCCGACCCTGCACTTCATCGCCTCCTTGGCCGTGGCGCTGGGCACCTTCGCCTCGGCGTTCTGGATCCTGTCGGTCAACAG
>JAYTXV010000222.1:0-2501 GCA_043742805.1 Caulobacteraceae bacterium
CGATCGAGAATGGTCGATCTCGTGCTGAAGGATCCGGCGATCAGGGACGTTCATCAGGTGCGAACGCGCGCCTCCGGTCCAATCACGCACATTCAGATGCATGCCGACCTCGACCCCGACCTTACGCTCGAGACCGCCCACGCCATTCTGGTGGCCGCTGAAAGACGCATCCTGGCGGCGTTTCCCGCGTCCGATATCATGATCCACGCCAACCCGCGCGGGCGCGCCGAGCCCCACGGCGGCCCCTTTGGCGAGGCCTGACGGAGGCGTGGCCTTTCGTCCTCCGGCAAATCCGCGTTAGGGTCGTAAATCGTCATGAGCCTCGTCCGAACCCTTCACCATTTTCCCCTCGATCCCGCGTCGCGACAGGCGAGGCTGGCGTTGGGCGAAAAGCGCTTGGCCTTCAACGAGGAGGTGGTCCGCTATTGGGAACTCGCGCCCGCGTTCACGGCCCTCAATCCGTCCGGGCTGACGCCGGTGCTGGTGGAGCGGGTTGGCGATCACGAACTGGTGATCTGCGAGATTCGAGCAATCCTTGAACACCTTGAGCAACAGGCCCCGGCCCACGATCTCCTCGGCGCGACGCCAGGCGAACGCGCCGAGGTGCGCCGCCTGCTGCAATGGTTCGACCGGAAATTCGACAACGAGGTCAATGCCTATCTCCTGTACGAAAAGTTGGAGAAGCGGTTGCTGAAGATGGGTGCGCCTGATCTCGGCGCCATGCGCCTCGGCCGCGACGCTTTGCGCCAGCATTTGATCTACATGAACACCCTGCTTGACGCCCGAGACTGGCTGGCCGGCCGTCGCCTCAGCCTCGCGGACTTCGCCGCCGCCGCGAACATCTCGGTGCTGGACTACTTCGGCGATATCCCCTGGCGTGACTTCACGGCCGTGAAGATCTGGTACATGCGCATCAAGTCGCGCCCAACCTTCCGCCCGCTGCTCGCGGACCGCTGGCCAGGGCTCGCGCCGGCCAGCTTCTATGACGACCTCGATTTCTAGCGAGCAGAGGTCGGCGGCCGCCGCGGACGACCCCAGGCAGCGGATTCGCGACGCCGCCGCCGCGCTGGGTTTCGACGCCTGCGGCTTCGCCTCAGTCGATCAACCCTGGGCGGCAGCGGCGCGACTGGACGCCTTCGTCGAGGCCGGCCGGCACGGCGACATGACCTGGATTGCCGACACCCAGGATCGCCGCCGTCATCCGCGGGGCCTCTGGCCGGAAGCGCGTTCGGCCATTGTCCTGGGCATGAACTACGGGCCCGATGCAGACCCCCTGGCGATCCTGGCTTGTCGCGACCTTGGCGCGATCTCGGTCTATGCCCAGGGCCGAGACTACCACGGCCTGATCAAGGGACGGCTGAAGAGCCTTGGAAGCCAGGTCAAGCGGACGCTCGGCGGTGAGGTGAAGGTCTTCGTCGACACCGCGCCCTTGATGGAAAAACCGCTGGCGGCTCTGGCCGGGATCGGCTGGCAGGGCAAACATACCAATCTGGTGTCCAGGAGTTTCGGCTCCTGGCTCTTCCTGGGTTCGATCCTGACAACCGTCGAGTTGGCGCCGGACGAGCCCACGGGCGACCATTGCGGCGGCTGTCGCGCCTGTCTCGACATCTGCCCCACCGGGGCTTTTCCGGCGCCCTATCAACTCGACGCCCAGGCCTGCCTGTCCTACCTGACGATCGAACACGCAGGGCCTGTTCCCGAGCGCTTCCGGCGCGCACTCGGCAACCGGATCTATGGCTGCGACGACTGTCTGGCTGTCTGCCCCTGGAACAAGTTCGCCAGCGTCGCAAGGGAGGCGGGTCTTCACGCAAGAAAAGCCCTGCGCGCGCCCGCCCTGGCCGACCTTGCCGCCTTGGATGACGCCGGCTTCCGCGCGCTGTTCTCCGCCAGTCCGATCAAGCGGATCGGCCGGAACCGGTTTGTGCGCAATGTCCTCTACGCCATTGGCAACAGTGGCCTGCCGGCTCTGGCCGCCACGGCGGGCGGGCTTCTGGCCGACGATGACGAAACTATACGAGATGCAGCGCGTTGGGCGCTCGCTCGCCTGGCGGCGACGACCGTCCCCGGCTGACCGTCGGCGACCCTGGTTTTAATCCACTTTTGCCTGAGCGGCTTTGGCGCGCCGAAATCCGTCGCGACTCTGCATTTCTTGCCAATAGGGCGCGAGCTTGGGCGGGAAACGGTCGCTCATCCCTAAAGTCTCCGCCAGAAGCAGGGCGTAAGCGAAGGATATGTCAGCCATGGTGAAACGATTGGCGCAAACGAAGCGGTCGCCGGTCATGGCCGCGGCGGCTTTAAGACGGGACAGGAACCATTGCCGGTAGTCATCGGCGGCTTGCACCGCCCGACGCTCGGGCGGCTCCAAACGCGTGTAGCGAAGCACGATGGTCTGCGGAAAGGTGAGGGTGGCCTCGCCCATGTGCAAAAAGTTGAGATAGTCCGCGAAGGCCGGTTCGTCGGGGCCGACGACAAGGTCCGTGGGGCCGTATTTTGCACCGAGG
>JAYTXV010000223.1:0-2157 GCA_043742805.1 Caulobacteraceae bacterium
CCAGAAGGCCGAGGGCTCGGTCTGGAAGCACGACATCGCCGTGCCGGTCTCGAAGATCGCCGACTTCATCGAGCAGGCGACGGCGGCGGTCACCGCCTTCTCGCCCGGCGTGCGGATCGTGGCGTTCGGCCATGTCGGCGATGGCAATGTCCACTACGACGTCCTGCGGCCGGCCGACGGCTCGGACGAGGCGCACAACCAGGGCCGCGACGCCGGCTCCCTGATCGTCCACGACATCGTCGATTCCATGGACGGCTCGATCAGCGCCGAGCACGGCCTGGGCGCGATGAAGACCGCCGATGCCCTGCGCTACAAGTCGAGCGTCGAGGTGGAGGCGCTGCGGGCCATCCGGGGCGCGCTGGATCCCAGGCGGATCATGAATCCCAGGGTGTTGTTCTAGTACCGGCTTCCACGATTGCCTGATTCATGATTCAGCATTGGGATGGTTCCCAAGGCTGCTTTGGTCCGGCTGACGCCGGAGGATCGTGTTGTTCTGGAGGCTCGGGTTCGGGCCCCGACGTCGGAGCAGCGTGACGTGCTTCGAGCACGGATTGTGCTGTTGGCTGACGAGGGGCGCTCGACGCGCTCGATCGCCAAGGCGGTGGGGGTGATGCCGCGCACGGTGAGCCTTTGGCGCGGTCGCTATGCGCGCGAGGGGCTTGGGGGACTGGCGGAGAAGCCGCGCCCTGGGCCGCCGGCCAAGTACGACGCCGAGACGGGACGGCGGGTTCTTGCGGTGCTGGATCGGCCGCCGCCGGCGGGGTTCGCCCGCTGGACGGGGCCGCTGATCGCCGCCGAGTTGGGCGATGTGCATACCCAGCACGTCTGGCGGGTGCTGCGCGCGCAGAAGCTCGATCTGGCGGCCAGCAAGTCCTGGTGCGAGAGCCGCGATCCGGACTTCGTCGCCAAGGCCGCCGACGTGGTCGGGCTCTACATGGCGCCGCCCCGGAACGCGGTGGTGATCTGCGTCGACGAGAAGCCGTCGATCCAGGCCCTTGAGCGGGCGCAGGGCTATCTGAAGCTGCCCAACGGCCGGGCCCTCAGCGGCCACAGCCACGACTACAAGCGCCATGGCACGTCCACCCTGTTCGCGGCTTTCGAAGTGGCCACCGGCAGGGTCACCGCCACCCACACCAAGCGCAGGCGGCGTCTGGAGTTCCTCGACTTCATGGACGAGGTGGTCGCCACCTATCCTGACCAGGAACTCCACGTCATCCTCGACAATCTCAACACCCACAAGAACAACGACACCTGGCTGGAGGCGCACCCCAAGGTGACCTTCCACTTCACGCCAACCAGCGCCTCATGGCTCAATCAGGTCGAGATCTGGTTCTCCATCCTGCAGAAGAAGTCCCTGTCCAAGGCTTCCTTCACCTCGGTCAAACAGCTCCGCCAGCACATGGATCACTTCATCGAAGCCTACAACGCCAACCCAAAGCCCTTCGCCTGGACCAAGGCAAAGGTCCGCCAGAGACCACTCAAAGGCCAGCGTGTCAGCGATCTGTGATTCCAGGTACTAGGGCCGAGTTCCTTCTCCGCTTGCGGGCGAAGGTGGCCCCGCGGAGCGGGGTCGGATGAGGGGTCGAAGGCGCCTTTCCAAGTCGGGCGAGATTGCCCATAATGCTCTCATGTCGAGTAATTTTTCCAAACTCGCCTTCGCAAAACGGTTACGCCGGGCGCCAAGCTGGAATGAGCGAGTTCTCTGGAAGCTGCTGCGCGACCGAAAGCTCGAGCGTCTGAAGTTTCGTCGTCAGGTTCCGATCGGGCGATACATCGCGGACTTCGTCTGCCTTCAGCGGCGGCTGATCGTCGGAGCCGATGGTCCGCACCATGAAGACAACCTCCATGATCTGGAGCGCGATGCGTGGCTGGTCTCGCAGGGCTTTCGCGTGATCCGGTTCCCGAATGCCGAGATCGAAACGCGGCCTGACAACGTGCTGGCGGCCATCGCTGAGGCGGCGCGTGCGCCGCTTCTGAAGATGCCGGGTTAGACCCCTCATCCGTCAGGCTTCGCCTGACACCTTCTCCCGCAGGGGGAGAAGGATCCGCTCCCCCTAAAACCCCAGCTCCTTCTGCCCCGCCTCGACCAGCGCCGCTTCCGGCAGGTGGCAGGTGATGGTCGAGCCGGCGCCGGGTTCGCTTTCCAGCGCCACCCAG
>JAYTXV010000224.1:0-2781 GCA_043742805.1 Caulobacteraceae bacterium
CGGATCGGCCGGTCGATCAGGCGGGAAACCAGGGTTTCCTTTTCCGACGGGCGCGCTTCGCGCTTGAAGAAGCCGCCGGGGATCTTGCCGGCCGCATAGGTTTTTTCCTGATAGTTGACGGTCAGGGGGAAGAAATCGAGGCCCGGCTTGGGGGCCTTGTCGAACACCACCGTGGCCAGGACCGTGGTCTCGCCGTAGGTGGCGAGGACGGCGGCGTCGGCCTGGCGGGCGATGCGCCCGGTTTCCAGGGTCAGCTTGCGACCGGCCCAATCGATGGACTTGCGTCGGATATCAAACATTAGTTTCGTTCTTTCTCGTTCTTATGACCCTCGGGCAGATTCCCTCGGGATGCGGACAGGCGGCGGATGGCTTTTAAGGGCCGGGTTTCCGAATCCTCTCCTTCACGACAGGCGGATGAGGATTGCTTTTGAACCCTCGGCGTACGAAACCGCGCTCCGACTCGGGGCGCGGGGCTCCGGCGCTCTCATGCCTGTCGATGGGCGAGCGCCGGATAGAGGTCTGGGACGCGCGGACGCGCCCATAGCTGGACTCCGCGCGGGGAGGCGCGGATGCAGATACGCCTAGCGGCGCAAGCCCAGGGTCGCGATCAGGGCCTGATACCGACCTTCGTCGGTGGTTTTCAGGTGATCGAGCAGCGAACGGCGCTGGGAAACCATGTTGAGAAGGCCACGACGGGAGTGATGGTCCTTCTTGTGAGTCTTGAAATGCTCGGTCAGGTTGGCGATCCGTTCGGACAGGATGGCCACCTGCACTTCGGCCGAGCCGGTGTCGCCCTCGGAGCGGGCGTGGGTGTGGATCAGTTCGGTCTTGCGTAGGGCGGTTATCGACATCGGGTGCTTTCCGCTCAGATGAAATTGAAGACACGCGTGGGATTGAGCCGTCCCGCCCGCATCTCGCAGAGAGCGACGATCCGCGTTCCATGGCGGGCGGAAACAGTTCGCGAAGCGACAAGCATCGGCTTCAGGGTTTCCACTTGCCTGGGGAGCAGAACGATCGAACGTCCCTGCGTCAATCTGAAGGCGTCTTCGGTGGTCACGGCCAGCGCCGGGATGTCGTCCAGCGCGGTCTCGACCGGAAGCAGAACCTCCAGGGCGGGGGTCGTATGGCACATCTGTTCCAGAACTTCCAGTCCCGTGGCGTTGGCCTCGGTGAACGGACCGACCCGCGTGCGGCGAAGGGCGCTCACGTGGCCCCTGGCCCCCAGCACGGCGGCAAGATCACGCACCAGGGCCCGGACATAGGTTCCCTTGCCGCACTCCATCTCGATGTCGACGCCGTCGTCGCCATCGGACCCCGTCACCCGCGCGCCGTGGATCACCACGCGGCGAGCCTTGAGATTCATGGCCACGCCCTCCCGGGCCAGGTCGTAGGCCCGGGCCCCATCGACCTTGACCGCCGAATAGTCGGGGGGAATCTGGTCGATCTCGCCGACGAAGGCCTTCAACGCCTCGGCCACTGCCGAGACCGCCGGGCGCACGTCGGAGGTGGCCGTCACCGCGCCCTCGCGGTCGAAACTTGCGGTTTCCACCCCCCACTGGATCGAAAAGCGATAGGTCTTGTCGGCCTCGACCAGGAACGGCACGGTCTTGGTGGCCTCGCCCAGGGCGATCGGCAATATGCCGGTGGCCAGCGGATCGAGGGTGCCGGCGTGGCCGGCTTTCTGGGCGTTGAAGGCTCGCCGCACCCGGCCCACTGCCTGGGTGGAGCCCAGATCTAGCGGTTTGTCGAGACAGATCCAACCGGAAACCGCGTCGCCCTTGCGCCGCCGCGCCATCAGGCAGGGTCTTCCGGGACGTCGTCACTGGAAGACGCATCCAGATCCCGGCGCACGCGCGGGTCGTCCAGCAGGCGGGTGATGTGCTCGGCGGTGTCAAAGCTGTCGTCGTGAATGAACTTCAGCGACGGGGTGTATTTCATGTCGATGGCCGGCCCCAGCCGCAGGCGCAGGAACCCCGACGCCCGGTTGAGCGCCGTGATCACGGTTGGCGCTTCCTTGCCGCCCAGCGGCTCGACGAAACACAGGGCCGCCTTGAGGTCGGGGGTGATCCGCACCTCACTGATGGTCGGCGGCGTGCCCATCAACGCTGGGTCGGTGAAACTCTCCTTGCGCAGGATTTCCACCAGGGCGTGACGCACCAGTTCGCCCGCCCGGAGTTGGCGCTGGGAAGGGCCGACCGGAGGACGGCGGCCACGGGATGGGGAAGCGGGCATTGGCAAACTCTTGAGGCCGTGACGGCGGATCGGACACCGGCGCGGGACAGCGGCATCCACCCTTAAGGATCGGGTTGTTTCGAGTCCAGCGACGTGGTCGTGTTGCCGCGGCTTCCTACTCGCTGAGGGGAAAATCAATGTTCGACACCTGGGGGCCGCGAGCAATCGCCGCGTTGTCGTTCACCCTTCTTGCCGGGGGCGTTGCCGCGGAGCCGAGCTTCTGGGTAGGATGCGATGGTTACGGCAAGCCGGAAGCGCAAAGTGCGAAGCTGGGACTTGTCGGGATGCCGGAGACCTACGACCCGGGCGGGCGCGCTCCCGACCTCGCCGGCGTGGCCGTTTGCAATGAAGCCCTCGAAAACGTGGGGCATTTCCCGGACAGCTGGCTTCGACGAGCCAGCCTGCTCGAAGCCAGAGCGATCCACGACATCGAGGCCGATCATGCGCGGGACGCCCAAAAAGCCGTTGATGCGGCCAGGGAAGCCGCCGGCGCTCAAGCCTCCGATATCCACTTCGCGCGTAGCACCGGGCTGAGCCTCGATCTGCTCC
>JAYTXV010000225.1:0-6922 GCA_043742805.1 Caulobacteraceae bacterium
ATTTCACTTAACGCCCACAAAGGCCGCCCCGACGTGCTGACGGACTGGATGGACGCCTCGGTGATCGACGAGCGCGATCCGACGCTCACCGATCAGTCCCTGAACCCTTTCAATTCCGATAACGGTCCGCCCTATGCGCCGGCTTTCATCGCCCGCTACAGAGCCGCCCAAAGAGCGCGCAACCAGGCGATCACCGACTGGGCCAAGGCCGAACTGCAACGGGTCAATGACGCCGGCCTGCCCGACATATTGTTCCCGCTCTATCGCACCTGGGGTGATCTTCGCTTCATGGACCCCACTATCGATCCTTCGGATCGTCCGTGTCCTGGATGCTATCCGGGCCATCCCGCCCAGGCCAACCGCCGCGTCGGCATCGGCCGCGCCAACAGCCTGAAAACCTGGCTGTCGATGTGGAGTCTCGAGACCTCGCGGTGTCAGGGCGAGACCCAGCTGGCCAAATTCAACATGCCCTGCCTAGTGGTGCAGTCCACCGGCGACATGGGTGTCTTCCCCAGTGACGCGCGGGCCGTCCACGCCGCCATCGCCTCGCCAGACAAACGCCTGGAATTTGTCCCCGGCGCCCATTATTTCGAGGATTCCGAAGTTCATCGTCAGGCCGCCGCCGGGCTGATGGGCGACTGGATTCGCGCCCATGCCCGTTGAAGGAAACGACCGCGCCGTTGGATACGCTTAGTCACGTCGGCCTTCTGGAGGCGCTAAGGGGGTGCGGTATCGTGGGCCCGACGCAGAACGCCACCTTTCGCCCTCTCGCCGGCGGGGTCTCGTCAGACATCTTTCGGGTGGATATCGAGGGCGGCCGGACACTGGCCGTGAAGCGGTCGATTCCCCGCCTGCGGGTGGCGGCCGAGTGGCTGGCGCCGGTGGAACGGGCGGCGGGAGAAGTGCGGTGGCTTCGGTTGGTGAGGGCGATCAATCCTCGCCTCGCGCCCGAAGTCCTGGCCGAGCTTCCGGAGGCATCGGTGTTCGCCATGAGTTTCCTCGATCCCGCCGATCATCCAGTCTGGAAGGACATGATGGCGCGCGGCCTGGTCGACCCAGCCTTCGCCGCCGCCGTTGGCCGTGATCTGGTTCTGATTCACGGTCGAACCGCCGGGCGTGCGGAAATCGCCGGCGCCTTCGCGACCGACGACTGTTTCTTCGCGCTTCGGACATCGCCATTTCTGCTGTTCACCGCCGAACGCCATGGCGATGTGGCGCCGCGGCTGCGCGCCCTGGCGGCCGATCTGGCCAATAGCAAGATCGCGCTGATGCATGGCGATGTCAGCCCGAAGAACATTCTGGTGGGGCCGGACGGCCCGGTTTTTCTCGACGCCGAGTGCGTGGCCTATGGCGACCCGGCTTTCGACATAGCGTTTTGCCTGACCCACCTCCTCCTCAAGACAGTGTGGCTGCGAGACTGCCGCGAGGCGGTCATGGTGTCATTTCAGGCCTTGTGGGAAGCCTACAGGCTTGGCGTCGACTGGGAGGAGTCCGCCGCCTTGGAGACGCGCGCGGCGGGCTTGGTGTCCGCGCTTCTGCTGGCGCGGGTGGATGGTAAATCGCCCGCGCCTTACCTGACCGATGTCGGAGACAAGAGTCTGGTGCGCCGGACCGCCAAGCGGCTTCTGGGTATGCCTGATCTCGACATCGACACCCTTTCCGCCCTGTGGCGACGCGAAGTGATGTCTTGAAGATTGTCCTTCAATACGCCGCCAGTCCCGGCTTTCGTGCCCAGATCAACGCGGCTTTCGTGGGTTTTGCTTCGGTCGCGGTGGTCGATGAAACCGATCAGGCGGCTTTTCAGGCCGAGATGCGCGAAGCCTCGGTGCTGTTGCATGTGCTCAAGCCGGTCACCGAGGCGGTGATCGCCGCCGCGCCCCGACTGAGATTGATCCAGAAGATGGGGGTTGGCGTGAACACCATCGATCTCTCCGCCGCCCAGGCCCGCGGCGTCGCCGTCGCCAACATGCCGGGAACAAACAGCGCGGCGGTGGCTGAAATGGCGCTGGCCCTGATGCTCGGCGTGCTCAGGCGCACGGCCTATTTCGACGCCCTGACCCGCTCCGGGGCCGGCTGGCGGCCTGATCCGGACATCCTCGACCAGACCGGCGAAATCGCTGGCCGGATCGTGGGCTTGTTCGGTTTTGGCGCCTCCGCGCGCCGTCTTGCGCCGGTCCTGACCGCGCTCGGCGCCGAGGTGATCTATACCGCGCGATCGGAAAAACCTGACGTGGGCCATGGCTTTCGAACCCTTCCCGCCCTTCTGACCCAGGCCGATATCGTCTCTCTGCACGCGCCGCTGACGGCCGAAACTCGGGACCTGTTCGATGCTACAGCCCTGTCGCGAATGAAGCCGGGCGCAATCCTCATCAACACCGCGCGCGGTGAGCTGGTGAACGAGGCGGCTCTGGTCGGGGCTCTGTCGTCGGGCCACCTGCGCGGCGCGGGCCTGGACGTGTTCGCCGTCGAGCCGGCCCTCGCCGGTTCCGCCTTGTTCGATCTGCCCCAGGTGCTGGTGTCGCCGCATGTGGCCTGGCTGACGCCCGAAACGCTGGCGCGAAGCCTGGTCGTGGCTCGCGACAATTGTCGTCGCCTTAAGGCCGGCGAGACGTTACTGCACCGCGTCGCCTGAAATACGTCGTGGATCGGATACCAGTGATGATGACAATAGTCAGCGGCCGCGCAGCGCTGGCGGCGATATCGCTGTTGCTCGCGCCCGCGGGCCTGGCCGCGCAGACGGTCCCTTCGGCCGGCGCGACCGATGGGGCGCTGCGAGCGCTGTGCACCGACCGACCCACCAAATCGACATCACCATGCACGGTCGACGCCGGCCATTTTCAGCTTGAGTCGGACCTCTTCAATGTCACGGTGGATCGCGGTGGCGGCCAGACCACCACCACTTGGCTCGCCACCAATCCCACACTGAAATATGGCCTCACCGACCGGCTCGATGTCGAAATCAACATGGCGCCCTATGTCTCGGTTGTGGTTCGCGACCGCTCATCGGGCGCCCGGACCCACGCCGACGGCGTCGGCGATCTGTATTTCCGGGCCAAGTGGGCGCCGCTGGGCAATGGGGGAGGGGCGGTGAGTTTCGCGCTAAGCCCCTACATCAAACTCCCCACCGCCCCCGCGGGAATCGGCAATGGCGCGGTCGAGGCTGGGCTGATCGCGCCCATCAACATCAACCTGCCGGCGAATTTTTCGTTGGTGATCGATCCGGAATTCGACGTGGTGAAGAACGGTGGTGATAGCGGCCGACACATCAACACATCGGGACTGCTGAGCCTCAGCCGAGGTCTGTCGAAGACGCTGACGGCTTCGGTCGAGGTCTGGACCGACACGGATTTCGATCCCGCCGGTTCACGGACACAGGTGTCTGGCGACCTGGGTCTGGCCTTCATTCCATCCAAGGCCCCCAATTGGCAGTTCGATGGCGGCGTGAATTTCGGCCTCAACCGAGAGACGCCCGCCGCCCAGGTTTATCTCGGGGTGTCGCGCCGGTTTTGAATCGACCCGCCCTAAACGCCCTTGGACCGAACCTTGGCCACCGCGGCGCCGACGGCCGGCATATCCTCCCCTCGGATGATCTGGTCGCCCACGATAAAAGCCGGCGTACCTTCCAACATCAGCTTGTTGAACAGGGTGACGGTCGCAGCCAGGTGGGCTGTCGCTGTCGCTGTCGCTGTCGCCGAACTGGTGGGTGACAGGTCACCCGGTCGGGCGCCCTTGCCAAGCGCGATCCTGTCGATGGTGTTGTCGTCCAGGGCGTGGGTGGCCATCAGTTCGGTGTAAAATCCCAGGGCGTCGCCACCGGCGTTTTTTACGGCCAGGGCGGCGCGGGCGGCGTGTTCGGAGGTGGGGCCGAAGATCGGCATCTCCTTGAAGACGAATCGAATATCCGGGTTGGCCTTGATCATCGCGACAACCTTGGGTGCCGCCGAGGCGCAGTGGGGACAGCGATAGTCATAGAACTCGGTCACCGTGACCGAGCCGCCGGGGTTGGCGACGAAATCAGCGAGATCACGCTCGACGGCTCCCCGAAGACTCGATAGCAGGCCTGCCGCGCGTTGGCGGTTGGCGTCCTCGGCGGAAGCCAGCTTGGCGTCCAGCCGCTGGCTCATCTCCTGAAGCATCTCGGGATGGCTGAGCAGATAGGCGCGAACCCTTTTGCCGAACGCCTCGTCGTCGGTGTTCCGGTTCTGGCAGGCGGTCAGGGCCAGGCCGACCGACACCAGCAATCCGAGCAGGGGACCGCGGCTCATCCTGTCACCCCGAGTTCCTTCAGCTGCGCCGGGCTGGGCCGCGAGGCCAGGATGATGTCGGTGGCCCGCCGCCACTCGGGCGAGTCCTTCTTGAGCATTTCACGGGCGTGAACGGCGAAGGTCCGCGCCTCGAGCAGTTGGCCAAGATAGAAATTCTGTTCGGCGGCCGCGAGCCGGGCCAACCCCGGCTCGTTCTTGCCGTCATAGGCCTCGGCCAGCAATCGCCACCCCAGGGCGTTGTCCGGCTCCAGCCCCAGGGCGCGGTGGATCTGGTCGACGGCCTCGTCCAGTTTGGCCGGATCGCCAACGGCGATCAGGGTCTGGCCGAGATTGACGCGCAGCAGCGGCGCGCCGGGCTTGAGTTCAACCGAACGTCTGTGCGCCGGTTCGGCTTCCCTGGCGCGGCCGGCCTCGAACAACACCTGGCCCTTGAGTTCCCAGAGATAGGGATCAGTTGGCTGATCCGTGATCAGGGCGTCTATGGCCTTCAGGGCCGGTTCGGTCTCGGTCTGCCGATAGAGGGCGATGGCGCGGGCGTAGCGCGCCGGAAAGGACTGGTCGGTTTCCGGATAGTCCGCGAGCGTCTGTCCGGGTCCGCTGAGGAACCCCTCAAGCTTGGCTCGCATCAGGGCATGGCGGTCGATCGACGCGGGACTGTCCTCGACCCCGTAGTGGGGTTGCTGTTCAACCCGGGTGGCAAGGGCGCCGATGCGATCGTCGGTCAGGGGGTGATCGCGAAAAAAGGGATACTTTCGTTCGTCGTCAAATACCTCTTGGTATCTGAAATTGTTGAAAAAATCGACAAGGCCGCGACCTGACATCCCGGCCTTTTCAAGATAGGTCGCGGCGGCCTGGTCGGCCCTGGATTCCTGTTCCCGCGAATACCCCAACACCGAAAGCTCACCGAAATAGGTCGAGGAAAACACCAGGCTGGCGGCGGCGCCCGGCGCGCCCGCCAAGGCCGCCAGCACGCCCAGGCCTATGCCCACGAGCATCGGACCCAGAGCCGCGCGTCCCGCCGCCCCGGAACGGGCGATATGGCCTCCGGCGATATGGCCGGTCTCGTGCGCGATCACCCCCACCAGTTGATTGGGGGTCTTGGTCTCCATGATCAGGCCGGTGTTCAGGAACAACTGCTGGCCGCCCGTGGAGAAGGCGTTCAGCTCCTTGTCGGCGATGATGTGGATGACCACGGCCTGAGGATCCAGGCCGGCGGCGACAAAGACCGGATCGGCGTCCTTGTGCAGAATCTCCTCGATCTCCGTATCGCGGATGATCGAAACCCCTTGGCCGTTCTGGGCGAAGCCCGGTCCGGAGCGCGCCACGAGCAGGGAGGCCAGGACCGTGGAGACTACGGCGGCTTTCAGGCGGCTGCGCGGTTTGCGAAGGGTCAATGGCTGTCTTTCAATCCTTTCCCCTCTTTAGGTCCCACGTTGGGGTCTTGGTTTAGCGCAGCAGAACCAGCTCTGTCCTTGATGTCCAGCCCTGGAGTCCCGGCGGGTTAGGCCGAGACTCCGGCTGCGGCCTCAGGAGCCTCGACGCCACCAACCCTTTTTAGGCGCGCTGGGCGGCGCGGAAATTTCCGCTGGATCCGGCAGGGCTTCGACAATGACGCTCGGTGGTGTTTCCGCAACCAAAGCCGGTTCCAACTGCGCTTCCGGGGTGGCCTCGACCACGACAGCGGGCGCCGCCGGCTCAGCCGCCGGCTCGGACTCAGCCGCCGGCTCGGGCTCAGGCTCGGGCTCGGGCTGGACATCGGCCTGCATGGGCGCCGGGTCGGTCGAAGGCTCCAAAGCCTCAACGCGGCTTTTGCCCCGGCCTCGTCGCGCTCGCGCCGGCTTTTCCACCGGTTCGGGCAATTCCACCCATACGTCTTCCAGCGGCTGGTTCAGGGCCGCGCTCGACGCATCCAAAGCCGCAGCCAGAGTCTCGGCCGGCTCGGCCAGTTCGGCGGCCACGACCGGTTGGTTTTCTGGCTCAGGCGCGGATTGAACGACGGCGGGCTCCTCGACGGTCTCAAGTCGTTGAATCGGGCCGCGCCATTCGTAGGGATCTTCGCCGCTGAGCCGCGCCGGCCATGACCAGGCATAGACATCGGCGCCGCCGCCCGGCTTGTCCATGATCCGCCGGCCGCCACGGCGACCACGCCTGCGGCGTCGGCCTCCGGCGTCGCTGTCGGGATCGCTGTCGGCGGCCAGGGGCGCGACCGTGGCGGCAACCTCGGGCGTATCGGACACGGGCCGCGGCTCATCGCCTCTGCGCCCGCGCCGCCGGCGGCGACCACGGCGGCGTTCGCCGTTCTCGTCCGATCCGCCACGCGATACTTCGCCGTCGGCCGACCCGGATGCATCCGGGCGATCAACGGCGTCCTCTTCGCCATCCTCCTCGTCGTCGTCGAGGTCGTCCTCGTCCACGGCGCCGACACTGTGTTCGCCCTGATCCTGGTCGTCTTCAGCCTCTTCGTCGTCCTCGTCCTCGTCGTCTTCGGCATCGTCGAGATCGTCGTCGGCCCAGGCGTCCAAGTCCGGGCTCTCCCAGCTACGGTCGATTTCGTGCGGCACGCTGGATGTGCGTTCGATGGCGTGGTCGGCGTGGGCCAGCGCCTCATCGATCACCACGCTGACAAACAGGCCGTGGCTGCGAAGCAGGCGGGTCAG
>JAYTXV010000226.1:0-1632 GCA_043742805.1 Caulobacteraceae bacterium
GCTCTGCGCGTTGCGCAGGTGGCCAGTCTCGCCTGTCTGGTGGCCGCCGCGTTTCGGCCCCACGGCGCCGATTTGCGCCGCCTGGGCGCGCTGGTGGCGGGAGTCTCCATCACCGCCTTCACAACCGGCTCGGCCGGGTATGCTCAGATCTTCCTGTTTTTCCTGTTATTTTTCGAGCCATGGCGAGGTGTGACACGGATAACCCTGCTGGTGGCCACCTATTTACTGTGCATTCCTCTCGATCATGTGTTTCTGCCGGTGGGCCAGGAGCGGGCGTTCAGCTATCTGGGCGGCCGCGAGGTGCTGACGCACTATGGGGTATCCGTGGGGCAGATCGTTCGACCCGGCCTACTTCTGATCATCCAGTACGGGCTGATCATCCTGAATGTCGGCGACATTTTTCGAACCGGCGAACCCGCCGCCACGCATCGTTCGGCCATGAAGACGGTTTAACGTGCGGATGAGGCGTGGGCGTTCTATCAGACCGGTTCAATTGCGTTCCACAACCCTACGGTGAACGCCTGAAAGGCCAGAGATGACCAACAGCAACAAACCGAGCCGGCAACGCGCCTCAGCCAAGCCCAAGTCCAACGAAGTCCTGGAAACTATCCAGACCGTCGCATCGGCCCTGCTGATCGCCCTGGTGATCAAGACACTGGCCTTTCAGCCCTACACGATCCCATCCGCGTCCGAAGAGCCCAACCTCTATGAAGGTGACTACATCGTGGTGTCGAAGTGGGCCTATGGCTACAGTCGCCATTCGATCCTGTTCAGCCCGCCGATTTTTAAGGGGAGGGTGTTTTTCAATCCGCCCAAGCGCGGCGATGTGATCGTGTTCAAACTGCCGAGCAGCGGCCATATTGACTACATCAAGCGCCTGGTCGGCCTGCCCGGCGATCGCATAGAGGTTCGCGCCGGGCGGCTGTCCATCAATGACAAGGTCTTGGCCGTGGCCGCGAAACAACCCGTTCAACTCACCGACCATGACTATCCCGAACAGGGCGCCTGGGTTCGCGAGACCAATCCAGAGGGGCGAAGTTATTTGACCCAGATGCACGGAGATGGCGCGGAACCGGCCGACAACACCGGTGTCTATGTCGTGCCGCCACATTGCTATTTCATGATGGGCGATAACCGCGAAAACTCCCTGGACAGCCGCTTTGACCCAGGCCTGTCGCCAGAGGATCCCAAACTCGGTGGTTGCGGTTGGGACAGCCGGCTGGACGCCTTTTTGCCCCAGGAGGCCGGGGTTGGGTTTGTTCCCGAGGAAAATCTGGTGGGCCGCGCGGAAATCGTGCTGCTGTCGTGGAATAAAGGCGCTTCGATCTACAAGCCCTGGACGTGGGTCAATCTGCGGCTGGATCGTTTCCTTCACCGCATCAACTGAGGGGCCACGGACCGCGCCCGCGTTGCGGCCGAGGCCGCCAACCGGTAGGTATCGCCTTCTCGCACCCGCCTGGATTTTCTGGAGTCTCCGCCATTGGTCGATTTCGTCGAAGAGGTCGAAGAACAGCTGCGCGCCGAGCGTTACGGCAATCTTGCGCGACGATACCTGCCTTGGTTCATCGCCGCAGTCGTGGCCACGGTTGTGGGCTGGCTCGGTGTTTGGGGCTACAACGTCTGGCAGGAACG
>JAYTXV010000227.1:0-9597 GCA_043742805.1 Caulobacteraceae bacterium
CGCGCGGGCGGCGCGGAAGGGCCGGCCCAGAGTCCGGGCGATGACCGAAACCACGCCGACAGCGCCGTGACTGCATCCTGACGCCGCCGTTCAGGCGTCGTTCAGCCCGAAGAGTCCAGATTGCTGCCATCGATCGAGGCGCGCTTCGGCGCCAGCCCCGAAACTCGAATGACAGTGGAGCGTAACATGAAGAAGATGCTGATCGGCGCCACGGCGCTGTTGAGCGCCCTGACCGGCGTTGTCGCCGGCGCGGCCCCGGCCGAGGCGCGTGATGGCGGCGGCTATCATGGCGGCGGCGGATATGGCTACCGCGGCGGCGGCTATCACGACGGCTACGGCTATCGCGGCAATGGCGTGGGCACGGCGGTTTTCGCGGGTCTGGCCGGCCTCGCGGTGGGCGCCGCCCTAACCCAGCCCCACAACGGATATTATGGCAGGCCCGGTTACTACGCGGGCTACCGCGGCTATTACGGCCCACCGCCCGCGTACTATGTCGGACAGAGTTACTATGGCTGGTACGAGGGCTGCCGGCGGGAATGGGTGTGGGGCCCGCGCTGGGGCGGTTATCACCTGGTCGACGCCTGCTACTGATCCGTGAAGGTGACGGGTCCGGTAAATCGCCGGACCCGCGTGCGACGCTGCTGATTTCTGCTAACGTAGATCGCGCGATGCCCGCCAACCCATTCAATCTTTTCATCTCCGACTGGGAGCACGCGCCGGCCCGGCTGCCGGCGGGAGTGTCAGCGTGGGCAATCGGAGACGTGCACGGGCATCTGGACCACCTGAACGCGCTTCTGGCGGCGTCCGAGACGCTGATCGCCCAGGCGCCGCCGGGGCCGCGCCATCTGGTGATGATGGGCGACTATGTCGACCGGGGACCAGCCAATATCGGCGTTCTGCAGCGCGTCGCCGGCCTGCGGTTTCCGGGTGTTACGGTGACCCGCCTGCTGGGCAATCACGAACAGTTCCTCGACCGGTTCCTCAACGACGCCGCCATGGAGCCGGACTTCGTGGATTTCTGGGCGGCCAATGGCGGCCTCGCCACCCTTGCCGACATGGGCGTGTATCCTGGCGACATCCGACGGTATGGCCCAATGGCCGTCATAGATCAGGTCCGCGCCACGGCGCCGGGGAGCATCCGCCGGGCGCTCGGCGAACTGCAACTGACGTTCAGACTTGGCGGCTATCTGTTCGCCCACGCGGGCGTTCATCCCCTTCACCCGCTGGAAGACACCGAACAGCAAAGGCTGACCACGATCCGTCAGCCGTTCCTGGACGGCGAGGGCTGGACTCACGATTTCGCGGTGGTGCACGGCCATTCGATCGTCGGACCCGATGTCGAGCGTCACCGGATCGCAGTGGACAGCGGCTGCTATCATACCGGTGTCCTGACTTGCGTCGAGCTGCGGGACGACCAGGCGCGGTTCATCTGCGCGACGCGGGACAAGACCCTGGACGGCTTGCTGCGTATCAGGGGGCGCCGGCCGCTGTCGTCGGAGACTTGGCGACCGATGGCCGGCTAAGACTGTAGGCCTCGCGAAGCAGCATCGGCTCATCGGGCTTCTGGCTCAGGCGGGCGATGGACCAAAACCCGCAGTCCAGGGCCATGCACGGCGGGTCGCCCTTTTCGGGGCCGGGTCAAGGGGTGTGACTTGCCGGGCGCGGGCGGGTCGACTTAAGCTCGCTTTACCGGGTGGGGAAAGCCAAAGCCCTGGGAGTCTGACCGATGCCTTCCACCGCCCCCGGAAAGCCAATCCTTGCCCTGACCCTTGGGGTTGCGGGGAAACGACGGATCGATGGGGCCAAGCGCGGGGCCATGGAAGACGCCATGACCCTGACGTTCCGCGTGATCGCGGACCGCCTGGCCGCGTTGCGAACGGATTCGCAAAAACCGTCCCTCGGCCTGCGCTTCGATTTGAGCGCGAAGCCCCGGCTGACGCTCATCACCGGCCTGGCGGACGGCGCGGACCTGATCGCCTGCGATCTTTTCAAACCCGGCGACGTTTCATCGACCCAACTCGACCCTTTTTCGGGCGTGGACAGGGTGCTGGGCGCCGTTCTGCCGTGTGGCCCCGATGACTTCGTCGCCAACAGCGCCGTCGACGACATCGACGCCTACACCGCCGCTGTTGGACAGTGCCAGTTCGTGCTGGAGTTGGACGGCCTCATGGAACCGCAACAGGATAAACTGACCCGCGGCGACCCCCTTGAGATTCGACAGCTGCACCGCGACCGGGCCGACGCCTTCACGGGCCAGGCCGAGATTCTACTGCGCAACGCCGACGTTCTGATCGCCATCGACGATCCGCAAGACGAGGGCCACCCGGGAGGCACCCGGCAGACCATGGGGCGGGCGATCGATCTCGGCCTGCCGGTCATTCTGGTGCTTCTGGGGGAGCCTGGTCTCGCCATCCTCCACAGCCGTTCGGATCTCGATGACCCGACTATGCTCGACACCCTCGCAGCTCAGGACTGCCTACGCGCCCTTGTGGACGAACTTGTGGCCACGGGCGCGGTCGAACTCGACGCGGGCGAAGAGGCCTATTGTAATGATCTGATCGAAGAATTTTTCGCGATTAAGGTCAAGGCTGAAGGCTGGGCTAATCGCATCTGGGCATGGTTCGGGGGATTATTTCCCTCGAAGGTCACGTCCGACGCCGCTGAAATTCGCCGGCCCAGTCATCTAAGCGTCGATACGCCCGAAATCTATCGTCTCTTCAAGGATAGGGCGAGCCTGCTGAGCAGTTATTATGCCAGTCTCGGCCGCGGATATTTTGTTCTCAGCTACGGACTTGCAGTGTTTGCGGTCCTGCTCGCTGTCATCGCCCTATCGTTGCTGTCGTGGTCGCGGGGCGCGCACTGGCCCGAGACGATCGTGGACTGGCTTCTTATCTCCCTGGGGATCCTGAAGCTGGTCGTCGTGGGGGCGATCTGGGGTATCGCGCGGCGCGCGAAGACGTTGCGGCTGTCGCAGCGAGCGGCGGACTATCGCTATTTTTCCGAGCGGATGCGGACAATGACGTTCCTGCCCCACGTCGGGGCGCTCAGAACGATCTTCAACTGGTCCCTGCCCTACACGACCAGGCTCAACGCCCAAGGCGTGTTCGACCATCTGTTCGCCGCCGTCGTCCGCCAGGCGCCCCCGCTGACCACCGTCCCCGGAGCGGTCGCTGGCAAGTTCATCCGGCCCGACGCGACCGGCGCCGTCGAGATCATACGCGCCGCCTGGATCAGGGGACAGGAAGACTATCATCACAACAACCACATCAGACTGTCCGCCATGAAGGGCGGTCTCGAAAGTCTTGTTCGCACGTCCAACTGGTTGGTGATCGTGATCGTGGCGCTCGATATTGTAGTTGCCTTAGAATTGGCGCGTCGACATTTCCAGGATGGAGCCCCCGAATCCCTGGAGATTTTTGGTCCCCCCTTGCTGATCGCGATCGCGGCTTTCCTTCCGGCCGCCGTCGCCGGACTCAACGGCATCAGGTTCCAATCGGAGTGCGCGCGGTTGGCCGACCGTTCGAAACAGATCGCGGCTCAGTTGAGAAAGCTGGGAGCGGGCCCAAAGATTTCGGCGAAGAAAGCGCAAAGACCGGTCCGGGTGCTGGACGCCCTGAGGCTGGCCGAAGATGTGACGCGGCTGACGATCGACGAGGTGGCCGAATGGTCGGCGATTTACGGCAAGGACTTCATCGAGCCGTAGAACCGGCGACATCAGCCCTCTTCGGTCAGCACGGCCGGCGAGGCGGGAAGCTCCGCCGGCTTCACGAAGTGAACCTGATGGGTGTGGCGGCGGCGGCGCACGTGGTCGAGAATCGCCCCCCGCCGCCAACCCGCCCCACAGGCGCTGTTCCAACCGGCGGCGGCTTCCGATAGACCCAGGCAAATTTTGGATGAAGGACTCCGCATGCGCTCCGCCCTGCTCGCCGCTTCGGCGATTATCCTCTGTCTCTCCGCGTCCGGCGTGCTCGCGGCGGACGTTTCCGCGCCGGCCATGGTCCACTACGGCGCCTGGGGCGTTGACCTGAGCGGGGCTGACAAGACAGCCTCGGCCGGCGATGATTTCTATCGCTTCGCCAACGGCGCCTGGTTCGACAAAGCGGTGATTCCCGCCGATCAGGCCTCGACCAGTTCCGGCCGCGAGGTGCTCAACCGCACCCAGTTACAGCTGCGCACCCTGATCGAAACCGCCGCGCGGGACGCCAAGACGCCGACGGCGGCGCAGATCGGCGGCCTCTACGCCGCCTGGATGGACGAGGCGCGGCTGGAGGCGCTGGACGCCAAGCCCTTGCAGGCCGATCTGGCGCGGGTGGCCGCGGTCCCCGACAAGGCGGCGCTGTCAGTGCTGATGGCCAAGACCTATGGCGGCTTTGGCAAGTCGCTGTTCGGCCTTGGCGTCGGCCCCGACCCGAAACATCCCGAGATCAATGTGGTCTATCTGGACCAGGATGGGCTGGGCCTTCCCAACCGCGACTACTATTTGACCGACGCCTTCAAACCCCAGCGCGAGGCCTACCGAGCCTACATCGAACGGGCGCTGGGCATGGTCGGCTATGCCGATCCGGCCGCCAACGCCGCCGCCATTCTGGCCCTCGAAACCAAGGTGGCCCAGACCAGCTGGACGCAGGTCGACGAGCGCGACATCGACAAGATCATCAATCCCATGAGCATCGCCGAACTCCAGGCCTATGCGCCGCAGATCGATTGGACCGCGCATCTGGACGCCGCCGGGACCCCCGGACAGGCGAAGGTGATCGTCGGCGCAAAAACCGCCGTCCAAAAGATCGCCGCCGTTTATGCCGAAACGCCGCTGGAGACGCTGAAGGCCTGGGAGGCGTTCCATGTCATCGACAGCGCCTCGCCCTATCTGTCCAAGCGGTTCGACGAAAGCCGGTTCGCATTCCAGAAGACCCTGAGCGGCGTTTCGATCCAGCAACCGCGCTGGAAGCGCGGCGTCAACCTGGTGGACGGCAGTTTGGGGGAAGCCCTGGGCCGGGAATATGTGGCGAGCTATTTCCCGCCCGAGGCCAAGTCCAAGATGCAGGATCTGGTGGTGAATCTGAAGACCGCCCTGGCGGCGCGGATCAACAATCTGGCCTGGATGGCGCCGGTCACCAAGACAGAGGCGCTGAAGAAGCTGGCCAAGATGGATGTCCAGGTCGGTTACCCGGACAAGTTCCGCGATTATTCGGGCCTGAAGATCGACCCGGCTGATCTCTATGGTGACCTCCAGCGCAGCGAGGCGTTCGAATGGGCCTATCAGCTGTCGGACCTGAACAAGACGGTCGACCACAAGAAGTGGGGCATGACCCCGCAGACCGTGAACGCCTATAATGGCGGTCTGGAGAACAAGATCGTGTTCCCCGCCGGCATTCTGCAGGCCCCGTTCTTCGACGCCTCGGCCGACCCGGCCGTCAACTACGGGGCGATCGGCGCGGTGATCGGCCATGAGATCACCCACGGTTTCGACGACCAGGGCCGCAAGATCGATGACACCGGCGCGGTGCGCGACTGGTGGACACCGGAGGACGCCAAGCGGTTCAATGTCGAGGCCACCAAGTTCGGAGCGCAGTACGACACCTACGAGCCGATCCCCGGGGCCCACGTCCAAGGCAGGCTGACCATGGGCGAGAACATCGCCGACCTGGGGGGATTGCTGGCGGCGCTGGACGCCTATCATACGTCACTGCACGGCCAGCCGGCGCCGCTGATCGACGGCCTGACCGGCGACCAGCGGTTCTTCCTGGCCTTCGCCCAGGCCTGGCGGAACAAGATCCGCGACGACGCGGTCAGGCAACAGGTCACCACCGACCCCCACTCGCCGGCCCGGTTCCGGGTGATCGGCCCGATCCGCAACAACGACGCCTGGTATGCGGCGTTCGCAGTCCAGCCGGGCGGCAAATACTATCTGACGCCGGCGGACCGGGTTCGGATCTGGTGAGGCGCAACGCGCGGAATCGTTGCCCCTTGCGCGGCGGCCGCCCAGCCCTAAAACTAGAATGTGGTGAATGTGATTCTCAAATCATCGCTTTTGAAAGCGGACGGCGTTGATCGGGCGCCGGGCTATGCCGCTCTGAGCGAATTGCCGCGTCGGCGGCGGCGCGGATCCTGGGCGCTGTGGCTAGCCACGGGAGCCTTCGCCGTAGCCGGCGGCGCGGCGATCGTGCTGATTCGATAGTTTCAGGGCCGGCCGACCGATACCAATGGCTGAGGCTATGCCCGGTCCATGGCAGCCGTCCGCATTTGACGTCGGGTCCTGGGAGTCCTAACTTCTCCGCCTTAATCCCGGTTCGGAAAGGAGGGTTTTCATATGGCTGTTGTCGCCCGCGCCGCCCTCCCAGGTCTCGCCGACTAGGTGCGCATTCACCCTCACGTCGGCGATACGAGTTCCATCCGACCTGAAGGACCAAGATCTTGATCGATCAATATGGCTGGAGCGATGCGCTCGGCCAGGACTTCGCGTCGCACGCGGCGCAGGGCTTCACGCCTGGACGGGTGATCGTCCAGCAGCGGGGCCACTACACCGTCGCCACCGACCACGGCGACCTGATGGCTCAGCTTTCCGGGCGTTTCGTGCGCGAGGCGGAGGCCGGCGGCCATCCGGCCGTGGGCGACTGGGTGGCCCTGGCCACCCGGCTGGGGGAGGGCGCCGCGACCATCCAGGCCGTGATGCCCCGGCGCACGGCCTTCACCCGCAAGGCCGCCGACAGTCTGCAGACCGTGCAGGTGGTGGCGGCCAATATCGACGTGGCGTTCCTGGTGGCGGCGATGAACGGCGACCTCAATGGCCGGCGGCTGGAGCGCTATCTGGCCAGCGCCTGGCAGAGCGGGGCCCGGCCCGTGGTGGTGCTGACCAAGGTCGATCTGGCCGGCGATCCGGAGGCCGCCATGGCCGAGGCGGTGGCGGTGGCTGTCGGCGTGCCGGTGATCGCCGTCTGCGCCCTCACCGGCGAGGGCATGGACGCCCTGCGCGATCAGCTGAAGCCCGGCGAGACTGCGGTGCTGGTGGGATCATCGGGGGCCGGCAAGTCGACCCTGGTCAACGCCCTGCATGGCGAGACGGTTATGGCCACCGGCGCGGTCCGCGAGGACGACGCCCGGGGCCGCCACACCACCACCCACCGCGAGCTGATCCTGCTGCCCGGCGGAGCGATGGTGCTCGATACCCCCGGGATGCGGGAGCTGGGGCTGCTGGACGCCGAGGAGGGGCTGGGCGCGGCGTTCGACGACGTCGAGGCGCTGACCACCCAGTGCCGGTTCAACGACTGCGGCCACACCAACGAGCCGGGCTGCGCGGTCAGGGCGGCGCTGGAGGCCGGGACCCTGGATGAGGAGCGGTGGAAGAGTTTCCGCAAGCTGACCAGTGAGCTGGCCTTCGCGGATCGCAAGGAGGACCGCGCCGCGCGCGAGGCCGAACGCAAGCGCTCGATGGCCGTCGCCAAGGCCCAGCGCCAGGGGAAAAAGACCAAAGGCAAGTGGTAAGGCGGGGCTTCGTGGCGGTCGAGCAGGCGCGCCACCCGTCCCGGCTTGACAACCGGGCGAAAATATGTTGCAATATGCAAAGTCACAACAGTCTGTATCGGAGGAGACGTGATGGGCATTTTGAGCATAGAGCGATGGGAGATTCTCGCGCAGGGCGTGGCCAGGGGTCTGCCCATGCGAACGGCCGGTGACGAAGCCGGATACAGCAGCAAATCTCGCGGCATCTATAGAATCGCGAAAAAGCAGCCCTTCATTGAGCGGGTGGCGGAGATCGCCCACGCGGCGAAATGGGGCGGAACCGCGGACCTGTCGCCGGTGATCGACGCTCTGGCGCGCCTAGCCGAGGCCGCGGCCGAACAGGGAACGGCGGCGGGAATGAAGACGGCGCTGGAGATGTTCCGCGAGGTTGCCGAACTTAAGCGGCAGCCGCGGCTCGACAACCTTTCTGTTTCCGCAAAACCTCGTTCCGTCACCCTGAGCCCTGAAGAATGGTCGCGGCAGTTTTCGCCCCGGGGCTAAGCTGGGCGCCCCAGCAGGGGCCTCAGGAAGCCTTCGTGAAGAGTCCGTTTTTCGAGGTGGTCTACGGCGGTGCGCGGGGCGGGGGAAAAACCGATGCGGCGCTGGGGGATTTCGCTTTACACGCGGACGAGTTCAAGGAGGGCGCCAAGGGTCTGCTGGTGCGGCGCACGCGGGTGGCGCTCGAGCCGACCATCGCCCGGGCGCGGCAGATCTACCGGCCGGCGGGCGCGGTGTGGAACGACCGCAAGTCGGCGTTCACCTGGCCGAACGGCGCGATCATCAGCTTTCGTCACCTGGACAACGACGCCGACGCCGACCTGTATCAGGGTCATGACTACAGCCGGGTCTATGTCGAGGAGCTGACCCAGTTCCCGCATCCGGGGCCGGTGGACAAGCTGAAGGCCACGCTGCGCAGCGCCAGCGGAGCATTGTGCGGCTTTCGCGCCACCTGCAATCCGGGTGGGCCGGGCCACAACTGGGTCAAGGCGCGTTACATCGACACGGGCGTTTCCGGCCCGATCACCGAGACCTTCGTCAATCCGTTCGACGGTAGTTCGGCGAGCCTTACGCGGGTGTTCCTACCCGCGCGGCTCAGCGACAATCCGGCCCTGATGGCCAATGACCCGCTGTATGTGGCCCGGCTGCGCCTGGCCGGGTCGGAAAACCTTGTGCGGGCCTGGCTCGAAGGCGACTGGAGCGTGATCGAGGGGGCGTTCTTCGACAAGTGGAGCCTGAGGAACGTGGTGCGGCCGTTCGCCGTGCCGCCGCACTGGACCCGGTTCCGCAGCTTCGACTGGGGCTACGCCGCGCCGTTCAGCGTCGGCTGGTGGACGATTGCCAGCGACGACTATCCCGTCGAAGCTGGGGTCATTCCGCGCGGCGCCATGGTGCGCTACCGCGAATGGTACGGCTCGCCGGGCAAGGCCGACCAGGGCGCGAGGCTGGATGCCGAAGAGGTGGCCGAGGGCATCAGGCAGCGCGAGGCGGGCGAGACCATCGCCTATGGCGTGGCCGACCCCAGCATCTTCAGCGAGAACGGCGGCCCCTCGATCGGCGAGCGGATGAACCGGATCTCCGGGCGGGGTTGGCGGCCGGCGGACAATACCCGCATGGGCAAGAACGGGGCGATGGGCGGCTGGGACCGGATGCGCCACTGGATCAACGGCGATGGCGAGCGGCCGATGCTGTACGTGTTCGATACCTGCCGCGAATTCATCCGCACCGTGCCGGTGCTGCAGCACGACCCGCTCCGGGCCGAAGACCTCGACACCCACGCCGAGGACCATGTGGCCGACGAGACCCGCTATGCCTGCATGAGCCGCCCGGCCATCGCGCGGCGCGCAGCGCCGAAAATCAGGGCGATGGACGAATGGGAACGGGTCTGGGGCCGCGCCTCGCGGGAGGCGGACAATTGGAAGACGATGTGAGGGGCGATGCCCCCTCCACCGCTCCGCGGTCCCCCTCCCCCAAAAGGGGAGGAGAAGGGTGTTTCTCTTCCCCCGCCGGGGGAAGTCCGGCGGAGCCGGGATGGGGGCTCCAGCTTGGCGAGGTCTCCGCGGCTTCGCCCCCTCCACCGCTTCGCGGTTCCCCTCCCCC
>JAYTXV010000228.1:0-4864 GCA_043742805.1 Caulobacteraceae bacterium
CGGGACGGCTGCCCTCGAGACCATCGTCAGGGACGGCTACGCCCACGGCCTGCATTACGTCCGCGACGAAGACTCGCGGCCGACCGGCTCGGCCAATCCGTATGGGGCTCTATGGGACGATGGTCCTGATTCCGTTGAGGCGCTGGCGCATGTGATGGCGGTGCGCCGGATCGCCCTGGCCAGGTTTGGCCCCGCCAACCTGCCGGCCGGCGCGCCGCTCTCGGATCTGCGGCGGGTTATAGTGCCGATCTATCTGTTTCACCGTTATGAGATCGGCGCGGTGGCGAAGTCGATCGGCGGCGTCGATTTCAACTACGCTCTCCGGGGTGATGGGGCGCCGGCGCCCCGAGCAGTGGATGGCGCGACGCAGCTGCGGGCCTTGGCGGCGCTGCTTGGAACGCTCGATCCCGCCGTGCTGGACCTGCCCGACAGCCTGATCGACCAGCTCTCCGCCGGTCGCGACGGTTCGGCGGATCGGCAGTACGACACCGAAATCTTCGGCGACACCCAGACGCCGGTGTTTGACATAGCTGCGGCCGCTCAGGCGGCCGCCGACATAACCTTGGACAACCTGCTCGATCCCTCGCGCTTGGCGCGGGTCGCCGATCAGGGTGCCCGGATTTCCGGAGCGCTGGACCTGAGCTCACTGCTGAAGCGCACAGTAGAGGTGGCCGCCGCAGAGAAGTCGATCAGCCCGCGCGAGGCTCGGCTGCGCCGTGTGGTGCTCGAGCGGCTGGTCGTGAAGCTGGCGCAGGTGATGGCCGACACGTCGGTTCCGCCCATGGTGACCGCCGAGTTGAGGGCGGCCCTGGACGCCTTGGGCCATCGACTGGAGGCGGTAAAAACCGGTGATCCCGCCGACCTTGCCCAGGCCCGCTATTTGAGTGCCCTGATCCTCAATCGCTCACGCGACGATCTGGCCGCTCTGGTGGAAGCGGACCGTAAGCGCGGCGCCGCGCCGCCACCGGGAATGCCCATCGGCGCCGAAGGCGGAGAAGACGGTTGGTTCAGCGAGGCTTTGAGCGGCTGGAAATGATCCGGCGCGCCGTCAGGCGTCCAGCAGATCGTCTACCGCCTCTATCCAATGCCGCACCGGCACGGGGGCTTTCTCGCCCAGATGCATCCAGCAGCCGATGTTGGCGGTGTAGATCGCTTGCGGATTCCCCGCGGTCAGGGCGGTGATCTTCTCCGCGCGCAGCTTGCCGGCCATGGTCGGCTGTAGCAGCGAATAGGCGCCGGCCGACCCGCAGCACAAATGGGCGTCGGCCACCGGTTGCGGATCATAGCCTAGGCTGGCCAAAAGGCGGGCGGGGGCGGCGCCGAGCCCGGGTCCGTTGCGTAGGGTGCAGGACTGATGGACCGCAATACGGGGCCGGTCCGGCGTGCGATGGGTGGTCGGCGGCGTCTTCTCCAGCACCTCTACGGGATCGCGCAGGTGATCGACCACGCGCCGGGCCCTGGCGGTATAGACGGGGTCTTCCGCCAATATGTCGGGATAGTCGCGAATGAACGCCGCGCAGCCGCTGGCGTTGACGATCACCGCTTCAGCCCCGGCGTCGAGTTCACCGATCCAGAAGTCGATATTGCGCCGTGCCAGGGCGCGGCTCTCGTCTGGGGCGTCGAGATGGAAGCTCAAGGCCCCGCAGCAGCCTACGCCCGGCGTCTCGGTCAAGGTCACGCCCACTTTATCGAAGACACGCTGGTTGGCGGCGTTGATGTGGGGCGCCATCGCCGATTGAACGCAGCCCTTGAGTAGGCTCATCCGGCGTCCATGCACGCGACCGGGTTGTGAACCGATCTTGACCCTGGGCGGGAGCTTGCCTTTCAGAGTGGCCGGCAGGGCGAAGCGGAACGGGCGTCCCAGGGCGATCAGTGTCGCCAGTCGCCAGGGCTCGATACACAGTGCCCGAATAGCGCCTCGAAACAGCCGCTCGCCCCAGGGGCGGGACGCCTGATGCGCCACCATTTGGCGGCCGACATCGAGCAACCGGTGATATTCAACCCCCGAAGGACAGGTGGTCTCGCAAGCTCGACAGGACAGGCAGCGGTCGAGGTGGGTCTGGGTGAGCCGGCCGACGGGTTCGCCTTCCAGGGCCTGTTTGATCAGATAGATTCGGCCGCGTGGGCCATCGAGCTCATCGCCGGTAAGATGGTATGTCGGGCAGGTGGCGTTGCACATGCCGCAATGGACGCAGGCGCGCAGGACCTCACCGGCGATGGCGCCGGCGGCGGTCTCGGCCAGCGGGCTGGTGATCCTGGTTCGCATCTCTAAAGTCCCTCGTACATCCGGCCAGGATTGAAAATACCGGCCGGATCGAACGCCGTCTTCAGACGTCGATGCAGGGCGAAGAGGCCGTCTGGTAGCGGAGTGAAAACCGCCTCGCCCGGCTTGGCGCCCCTATAAAGTGTGGCGTGACCACCGACGTCCGAGGCGATGGCGCGGATTCGCTCCGGCGGAGCCTCGCTGTCGAGCCAGATTTCTCCACCCGCCCAGTCGCGCAGCCACCATCCAGGCAACTCCGGCAGGGTCGCGGTGCGCGGAACCAAAAGGCGCCACAGGCGTGGTTGAGCCAGGGGCCCGAGCCGCCGATGGCGCAGATGGGACCAGAAGCCCTCCAGGGTGTCTTCGCCGCCAATTTCCGCCGCCGTGGCCTCCACGGCGCCCACTGCTCCCGACAAGCGTAGGTGGAGGCGATGACCGTCATGAGCCGCGCCGCTAAGCGGAACCGGCCGGCGCATCAAGGCGCTGATCATTGCCCGCGCTCTGGGCCAGTCAAGCTCGAAGCTTCGGCTGGTTTCAGCGGCGGGGCTCGGCGCGACCCGGATCGAGATCTCCAGCAGCACGCCCAGGCACCCTAAGGCGCCCGCCATCAGGCGAAAGCCGTCGAAGCCGGCGACGTTCTTGAACACTTTGCCGCCCAATCGCAGCGCCTCGCCTTTGCTGTTCAACACCGTTACCCCGAGCACGCTGTCCCGCACGGCTCCGGCGAAGGGCCGGCGCGATCCAGCAAAGCCCGAGGCGACGACGCCGCCCAGGGTGCTGGTGGGTCCCAGGATCGGCGGCTCGAACGCCAGCATCTGGGTATTGCGGGCCAGTAGCGCCTCGATTTCGAGGAGTGGTGTCCCGGCCCGCGCGGTGATCACCAGTTCGCTGGGTTCATAGTCGACCACGCCCCTGTGGCCGGCCATATCCAGGCGCTCGCCAATGGCTGCGCGGCCATGGAAGGCCTTGGTGTCGCCGCCGACGATGCATAGCGGCCGCGCCTCGGCCGCCGCGGCGCGCACCGTTTCGGTCAGGGCTTCGGTGAGGTCGGTTGACTTAAAAGCGATCGAGGTGGGCAAAAGCCGTCTTTCCCGCATGAACATGCATCGACCCGTATTCCGCGCAACGCGCCAAAGTCGGAATGGCCTTGCCTGGGTTGAGCAGCCCGGCCGGATCGAAGGCGGCCTTAATGGCGAAGAACGTCTCGATCTCAGCCGACGAGAACTGCACGCACATCTGATTGATCTTTTCCCGGCCAACGCCATGCTCGCCGGTGATCGTGCCGCCCATGGCGACGCAGAGTTCGAGGATGGCGCCCCCCAAAGCTTCGGCGCGCTCGATCTCGCCGTCCCGATTGGCGTCGTAGAGGATCAACGGGTGCAGGTTGCCGTCCCCGGCATGGAACACATTGGCCACCGCCAGGCCGTGCTCGCCGGAAAGCCGGTTGATGGCTTCGAGCACGTCCGGCAGGCGCCGGCGGGGAATGGTGCCATCGATACAATAATAGTCGGGCGCGAGGCGGCCCATGGCCGGAAAGGCGCCTTTGCGGCCGGCCCAGAACAACTTTCGTTCATCCTCGTCCTGCGCGAGCCTGACATGCGTCGCGCCCGACGCTTCGCAGACCGCCGCCACCCTGGCCAGTTCGGCGCCGACATCGCCGTCGGCCCCATCCAACTCGCACAGCAGGATCGCCGCGGCGTCGGTAGGGTAGCCGGCATGAGTGTGCGCCTCGGCCGCACCGAGGGCCAGGCGGTCCATCATCTCCAGCCCGGCCGGAATGATCCCCGCGGCGATGATCGCGGCAACCGCCTCGCCCGCGTGCCGGACATCGGCGAAGGCGGCCAGCATGACCTGGGCGTGGGTTGGCGTGGGCAGAAGGCGCACGGTGATCTCGGTGACCACCGCCAGGAGGCCCTCGGACCCCGTTATCAGCGCCATCAGATCGAAGCCCGATGAATCCAGCGTGTCATCGCCCAAAGAGAGCACTTCGCCATCAATGGTCACTATGTCGAGCTTCTGGATGTTGTGGACGGTCAGGCCGTATTTCAGACAGTGAACGCCGCCGGCGTTCTCCGCCACATTGCCGCCGATGCTGCAGGCAAGTTGGGAGGATGGGTCGGGCGCGTAGAATAGTCCGAATTGCGCGACGGCGTCGGAGATTGCCAGATTGCGGACGCCGGGCTGAATGCGCGCGGTCCGCGCTTCGGGGTCGATCGAAAGGATACGGCTCATCCGTGAGAGACTAAGCAGCACACAGCCGGGCGAGGGCAGGGCTCCGCCCGAAAGGCCGGTGCCAGCTCCTCTGGCGACCACGGGGACGCCCAGCGCGGCGCAAGCCCGCAACGTGGCCCGGACCTGGTCGGCGTCGCGGGGCAAAGCCACCACCGCCGGCATGCCGCGATAGGCGGCCAAGCCGTCAGTTTCGTAGACCCGCATGCCTTCGACCTGGGTCACGAGGCCGTCGGCGTCCAGCAGGGGGCGCAGTGCCGCGATCAACCGCGCGCGGTCAATCGGCGCGAAGATTGGATCGACACGATCGTCGAACTGGTCGAGCATGAAACAACGCTCTATAGATTTAGCTCGAGTTGGTCGATGGGGTTG
>JAYTXV010000229.1:0-1990 GCA_043742805.1 Caulobacteraceae bacterium
CAACTGGCCCTGTCGGAAGGTCCTTATCTGTTCGGCGCCCTGATATCGGTCGCCGACGCCATGTACGCGCCGGTCTGCACCCGGTTCGCGACCTATGACGTGGCTCTCGATCCGGCCTGCGCCGCCTATCGCGACCGCATCCTGGCCTTACCGGTGATGGCCGACTGGAAGCGCGCCGCCATGGAGGAACCGGACGAGGTCGAGGAACTGGACGTCGAATTCTGAAGTCCGGCCCGGCCGCCTCGGCAGCCAAGCCGATGCCGCACGGAAAGACGCGATCGCCCGGCGGTTGGAACCGTTTCGTAGTGGATACGCGCGACCTTACAACACCGGTCCGCGCCCCGCTGACGCCCGGGATCAGCGGCGCCTTCGATCAGTAGAGCGTCGCCATGGCTTTCGGGCTGAAATCCATCAGTTCGTCCTGGCGGCCCTGGCGCACTTTGACGGCCCAGTTGGGGTCCTGCAGAACCGCGCGGCCGACGGCCACCAGATCGAAGTCGCCGCGGTCAAGGCGCCGGACCAGTTCGTCGAGGGAGGCGGGCTTGGAGGATTCGCCGCCGTAGGCGTTGATGAAGTCGCCGGTGAGGCCCACGGAGCCGACCGTGATGGTCGGAACGCCAGTGAGTTTCTTTGCCCAGCCGGCGAAGTTCAGATCGGAGCCGTCGAACTCTGGTTCCCAGAACCGTCGCTGCGAGCAGTGCAGCATGTCGGCGCCGGCATCGACCAGGGGCCGCAGCCACGCGGTCATCTCGTCCGGTGTCTCGGCCAGGCGGGCGGCGAAATCCTGCTGTTTCCATTGGGATAGACGAATGATGATCGGGAAGTCCGGCCCGGTGGCGGCGCGCACCGCCTTGATGATCTCGGCGGCGAAACGGGCGCGTTCGGGAATTTTCGCTCCGCCGAAGGTATCGTTGCGCTGATTGGTTCCTTCCCAGAAAAACTGGTCGATCAGGTAACCGTGAGCGCCGTGCAGTTCCACAGCGTCGAAGCCAAGACGTTTGGCGTCGCCGGCGGCGGTGGCAAAGGCGGCGATGGCGTCGGCCACCTCGGCGTCGGTCATCGGCTCGCCGAACCTATGGCCCGGACTGGAAAGGCCCGACGGACTGTCATAGGGGCCGGACGGGCTCCAATTGGGATCACGGCTGCGAACCGCACCGACATGCCAGAGTTGGGGAGCGATAAAGCCGCCTGCGGCGTGGACCCCGTCGGACACCGTCTTCCAGCCGGCCAACTCGGACTCGCCGTGGAAACGGGGGATGTTCGGATCGTTCAGACTGGCCGGCCTGGCCACGCCGGTACCCTCCGTGATGATCAGGCCGATCTGCGCCGCCGCCCGGCGTGCGTAATAGTCGGCCACGTCCTGGGTCGGCACGCCGCCCGGCGACTGGGACCTGGTCATGGGCGCCATGACCAGGCGATTGGGCAGGGCGAGACCCTTGAAGGTGAAGGGCGCGAAAAGAAGGTCGGTCGTCATCCGGCTGATCTAAACGCGCGCCGTCGAATTCCACCGCCAGAAAAACTAAAGGGCCTTGAAGGTGAGGGACCTGATCGCGACGTGGGTTGCAACCGTTCAGCAACGGTTCAGGTTCGTCGGAGCAATCTCCGGCCAACATCGTATCATCGGCTCCCGGGCCAGACAGGAACATAACATGCGTGTTGCGTTGAAAGCGGCAGTAGCCGCGATCGCAATCATGGCCGCTTCGGGCGCTTTCGCCCAGAGCCACGGCCGCGGCGGCGGCGGCGGCGGACCCCAGGCGTCGGCGCCCCAGGGCGGCGGATCACCGATGGGCGGAGGCCTTCGCGGCGGATCGCCCAGCCCGGCCTTCAGCGGGCGCCCCCAGGGTGGAGGGTTCCAAGGCGGTCCGCCCCGAGGCGGCTTCCGAGGTGGGCAAGGCGTCGGTCACCCAGGCGGTGGCCACGGTGGCGGTGATAACGACGGCGACGGACGCGGTGGCTATGGCGGAGGCTATGGCGGTTACGGTGGGGGTTA
>JAYTXV010000230.1:0-7136 GCA_043742805.1 Caulobacteraceae bacterium
CCAGCCGATCGAGGCGCACCAGGAAGAGGTGATCTCCGCCGACCAGCAGCGACTGGTGGTCGACGCCTTCGTCCGCTACCGCATCGCCAATCCGCTGCAATATTACCGGACCTTGCGCAGTGAGGCCAACGCCAGCACCCTGATCGAACCGCTGATCAACTCGTCCTTGAGGCAGGTGCTGGGCGCCGCGACGGCCAGTGACATCATTTCCGGGCGGCGCGACGCGCTGATGGCCGAGACCCTGGCCGACGTCCGCGCCCGGGCCGCCAAGTCCAATTTCGGCATTGACGTGATTGATCTGCGGATCAAGCGCGCCGACCTACCGGCCGCCAACCAAGAGGCGGTCTACGCGCGGATGAAATCCAACCTGCAGCAGCAAGCGGCCCAGATCCGCGCCGTGGGCGAGCAGAACCGCCGCGAGGTGGTGGCCGACGCCGACAAACAAGTGACCATCACCCTGGCCACCGCCACCGCTACCGCCTCCACGACCCAGGGGGTCGGCGACGGGGAAAGCGCGCGGATCTTCGGCGTCAGCTTCGGCAAGGACCCACGTTTTGCCGCGTTCTTCCGCTCGATGCAGGCCTATCAGAACGTATTTTCGAAAGGCGACACCACTATGGTGCTTTCGCCGGACTCCGATTTCTTCAAGTTCATGAAGAAGGGGCCGGAGGCGCGGTAGGGGCCTCATTCCCGGTTGGGCGGCGGGTAGGGGTCGCCCCCAGGCTCGCCGTTGGGACAGAACGGTTCAAGCCGTCCGGGCGGGAGATTTTCGCGATGGCGTCGTTCCGGTCGAAGCGTGGAGATTTCGAAGCCGGAGATTTTGCGGAAACGTCAATATCACCATTAGTCACCGTATCAACGGTGGCGGCGACGCCTTCTGCCCGGGCGCTGTCGGGCGCTGCCCCGCTAATATCCCCGCCAATCTGTGCCGGCCGTTCCAGGATACGCAAGTGGCGCTAGGCGCGAAGGATGGCCGGGCCAGACAAATTCGTTGAGTTCGTCTACGACCACCCAAGATCGCAATTCGTCCAGACCCAGATGGTGTTTGATTGGGCGGGGGATTTCAGGAACCGCATCGCCGCCAAGCTTACGAGAACGACTTGACGATCTTCAGCTTCAGGAATTGGCGCAGCCGGATCGCATGCACGTCGGTGAAAGCGACTCCACTCGAGCCGCGCGCGTCGGCAAACACCTGACGGCTGCGCTCAAGCCCCTGCCCTGCCGCATTGGCGAATTCGACCCGAACCGACAGATCCGGTCTGGGCTGATATTCCGCGAACAGCTGCACGAACAGGCTCAGCTTGTTGGTGTCTACTTCGTCAAATCGATAGTACGTTTCGATGGAGGGGCCGAAAACGTCGGCGCCCCAACTGGCTTTCCAACGCGGCAGGCCCTGAGTGAAATGCAGGTTCCAGTCGCTTTGATGAAGCCCGGATGCGACCCTGATCTGGCCGGTCGTCGGGTCGGTCACTCTCGAATGGCGCAAGGTCGCGTCGCCGGTGATCTGGCCGCGCGGTATCCCCAACCGGTCGGTCGGCAGGGTGAGGGCGATGGCCAGTTCGTCCTTGCCGCCCGATCCGATATCGCCGGGCGCGTCGTAGGTTCCCGATGGGCTGGGAACGCCTATGCGGTCCACAACCGTGTTCAGCCAGAAGTGCCGATAGGTGACGGTGATATCGGCGGAGCGCCAGAATTTGCGCTCCCACGCCGCCTCGGCTACCCAGTCGCTGTCCGGATTGAGGGTGGGATTGCCGGCCTGGACCGTGCCGGTATTGAGCCCGGCGGTCTGGGCGGTGAAATCGTCGAAATTGAGCTGGCCCACCTCGCGCTCAACCCGCAGGCGAAACTGGTCGGCCCCCTCGGGCGAATAGGTCAGGGCGACGCGAGGCTTGGGAAACACCAGGGTGCGGCCGCTGATCACATCGCCCGACGAAGCGATGCGGGACGCCTCGACGCGCACGCCCGCTTCTGCGGTCAATTTGGGCGTCGCCTGCCAAGTGGCGGTAGCGAACCCTTCGCCCCGCAGTTCATTGACCTGGACATCGGCGGCCGGCAACGCCACCAGCGCGCCGTTTTCGCGAAACCGGGTGGCGGAACTCAGCCAGTTATAATCACCCTCCCCGCCCAGTTGCAGAGCCAGGGTCGGGCTCGCCTGCACCGTCAGATTGACGCGCCCGATGCTTTCGCTAGTGGATTTACGCAGGTTGAACAGGGCTGAAACATCGTCTCCGGTGCGCGCCGAGGTCGCGGCGTCGCTCAGGAAGGTGTCGGTGGTCACCTGCCTGCCCAGCCGTTGCAGGGCTATCGTCTCGAGCTTCAGTCTCGGCCCGAACGCGCGCTCATACCGAAGGCCGAGCTCGCCGCTATTCTGCACCTGAGTGCTCCGGTCGGTTTCGAGGCCGGGAGCGGGGGTCAAGGTGTCAGCCTGCACGCTCGTGTAGGGTTCATGGTTCAAGGACAGGTTGAGACGCAGCTTGCCGCCAAGCACTGGGGTCTCGACCGCGCCGGTGGCCTTGTATTGCTGATCGGCGCCGCGCGCGGCCTCGTTGGCGAGAAAGATTGGCGCTCCATCGGGACCCGCGCGCACCCAGGAACCATAGCCAAGGCCGGGATCCAAAAACTTTGCGGCTCGGAACGAGCCCTCCACGGCAGTGTCGCCAAACCGCTGTTCCGCCTGCAGCAGCAGGTTTCCGCTCAGTATGCCGTCAAGACCGCGGGTTCCGGAGACGGAGACCGTGAGCTTGCCCCCGGCGTCCCTCCGACGAATTATATCTGCCAATACCGTCTTGCCCTGCATGTCGATACCCGGAGCGCCGCCCAGGATCACCTCGATGCGCAGCACCGATGAAGCCGGGATCCGGCGCAGCACGTCTTCGAGATTGTCATCCTTCGACGCCGGGCGGGCACCATCCACCAATACATTGCCAGCGGCGCCGGTGAAGCCCCGCGCACCCCCGCCCCCGTCAAAAGTGAACCCTGGAAGGTGTCCCAGCATGTCCAGGGCCGATGTCGGCTGCGAGGCGCTGAAGAAATCCACCGGATAGCTGATCACATGGGCTGCGGCGCCCGCCACGGGCGCCGGTATTGCGGCGGCGACCGCAGCCAAGATCATCACGGAACTCAAGCGGAGCGTCCCTCAATTGCTAAGCTACGGTAACAAAGTCGGCGTCCGATCACAGGTGAATTCGGCGTAACCTGGTGGATAAAATCTGACGCTACATTCCATTGGGAAATTCGCCGGGGGATTCGCTGGCGTGATTCAGCAGGATGCGAACAGGCATCTCCATAGATGTGAGACCCGCCGACCGCCTCCGACGCGGGCACGGCGGAGATCATGCGAACGGCGGGGGTCAGCAAGACGGCGGTCTGGCGCTGGCAGGAACGGTTCATGGGAGAAGGCGCCGAGGGCTTCTTCGCCAAGCTAACTCGGCGGTGGCCCAACCGGGGCGTTTTCCCGTCGATTGCCGACCTGCGAGCCGGCATCAACCGTGAGATTCGATCCACTAGCGACTTGAGGGACCCAGCCTATCCCATCGTCAACATTCTTAGTTTACTAATTAAAGCTGGCGTAAACCGCCACGCAGATTTAAGCTGGCTGATTATCACCGGCAAGCTTGAGCAGGACGATCAATAAGACATCGAATAAATTAAATCGCGCTTTCAGGGTTAGGGAACGAAAATGACGGGACTTCAATTTTTGTTCGGTGCCGTGTCGGCGCTGCTTTTGGTGCATGGCTCCGCAGGCGCACAGATTATCGGAACCTATGACAATTTTGATTGCTTCAACGATACCGACCAGGAAACCGAAGGCTTCGAAATCGACATCGAAGACGTTATTTGCAGCGACAATACCGAGGGCTCGGCGGCCTGCAACCTGACGCGTGTGTTTCCATCGAACTTCGGCGGCTCACTTTGGGTCATCCGCTACGGCCTGCCAACGATCAGCCACTACGATTTCACCACCGCCACCGCGGATACCGCGCACGCTTACGACCAGGGGCATAGGGGCGTGCTGGTCACCTATGCCGCGGCTTGGAACGGCAGCGCGTGGATTGCTTCCCAAAGCAACGCCGTCGGCCAGGGCGCCCCGGGCGTCGCCGGTAACGGCACCCCGCATAATCTCAAGCCGACGCTTACCGCGGGCGATTCCTGCTGGTGGTATGGTCTTGGCGCCACCTATCCAACCAGCGGCTGCGACCATTTCGGCATCAGTTTCGCCACCGGCGTTTCGCCTGGAAAGATCACCTATCACTGGAAGGTGCCCGATCTCGCCAACGCGGGAAATTTGATCAACTGGGTTGCGGAAGCCTCGATCCCACCGCCGCCGACGTTCCATTACGCTGGGGCCGGTCAACCGGTGGTCGCGGTGGCCGAGGCGCCGGAGAATGAGGGTCCTCAGTGGGGCCCCGCCTATTTCACCAAGACGACAACGATCTATCAGCCCCAAGCGCCAAATCTTGCCGGTCTACAGAAGGTCAATATAAAACAGCTGGTTGGAAAAAAATACTCGTCTTACAGCGTCCTTCAGAGACCCCCGGTCGGTGCGGTTGGCGAGAAAGAGGACATAGAAGACAATTATATCCCGAAGGCTGATCTCCAGGTAACAAAGCAATACGAATACTATACATATGCCGGATTGTTCGATAATGGCGGCCAAGCTCTTTGCGACGACGCTTTCAGTTCCGTAGTGAACTATAATGCCGGCAATCCGATCGCCAGCGGCGACTCGTGCACGCTCGGTGGCTCCTACTATGCCGTCGATATCAACGGCACGTTGATTCACGTCAAATCCAACAAGGGCCAGTATCTTGGCGCGCACATCAACGCTGTTCAGGTCAAGTAGCCGCCGCGGTCAAACCTTGGTCGTCGCGCTCATCGGCCTGGCGTCCGATCCGGCCGCGGCTCAGCAAGGGCCGCAAAGCACGGCGGTGGCGATAGCCGCAAGTTTTCGCGCCCAGGGCCTGGCGACCCAGCTTCAGCCCGTCGCCGCCGTATCTGGTGCCATGTCGCGAACCTACGACTCCACCCAGACGGTTCCGAGTGTCAGCGAGAGTCTCGCCATCGCCCCGGGAGACCCGACACCCACTCTGTTCGTGTCGGGCGAGGGCCTGACATCGCACACATCCTCGGTCCTGAACACCGCGCGGTCGCGAACGTCCCTGGGCGGCAGTATGCTGGCGAACGCCCGCCTGATCCTTACCGGTGACCAACCCCCTAGCGGGGCCATTGGCGCGACCACTCCGGCCCTGCTGATCGCAACGCGCGAGTTGGTGTCGTCCGCCAATTTCAACACGGGGGCCACGACGCATAGTTTGGCGATCGGCTTGATGAGCGTCGGGAGACTATCGATTTCCGGTCACCTCGTCGGCGATCGCGTGCTGCGATACTCCGGGAGCGTAGCCCAGAACACGGTGATCTTTCGGTCGCCAGAGCTGACCATCACCCTCAATCGTCAATTCGAGTCGGGAACCACCGCGTGTGATGACGACTGCGTCGAGGCTCCTTTAAGCAACGGCGTCGGGGCTATCCGGATCGTGGCGATCGATGTGCAGCTTCACGACGCTATTGTTGGAAGAAGCAAGGTCTCCGGCGAGATCAGGGTCAATCAAGCCACCGCCCAATAGCCTTCACGGCGCGGACTTCACCACCAGCTTCCAAGCCCGCTCGTCCTTGAACCAGTCCCGCGCCACGACCTGGATGTCGGCGGCGGTGAGGGCTTCGTAGTCCGGGAAGGTGGTGCGGATCAGGGCCAGGCGGCGGGGGTCGGACAGGGCGCCAGTGAGGTTGGTCATCCAATATTCGTTGGTCTGCTGGGCCTTTTTCAACGAGGCGACATGCGGGTTGCGGGCGCGTTCGAGTTCATCGGCGGTGACGCCGTTCCGACCCATATTTCGGGCGATGATGGAGACCGTGTCGAAGAAACCCGGGATCAGCGGCGGGGGCATTTCGACCAGGTTGATGGTGTAGCCATAGCCGGGGAAAGCCTGGGAGAGATCGACACGGGTCTCGGGACTGTAGGTGGCGCCCTGGGCCACGCGCACCTTGTCCAGCAGGCGGTCGCCGAGGATGTCGCCGGCCAGCATAAGGGCGCGGGCGCGTTTCATGTCGGCGAAGAAGTCGGGGGCCGGCCACGCCAATACGGCGATGGCCTGATCGGGGCGGCCGGTATCGACGCGGGTAAGTGCCACGGGCGCGGGATCGGGGAAGCGGACCTGGAGCGCGGCAGGGGACGGTGGCGGTTGCGGCGGACGGGGCGGCAGCGCGCCGAAGGTGGCGGCGGCCAGGGCGATGGCGTGGTCGACGGTGACGTCGCCGATGATGGTGACATCCACCCGGCCGGTGGCCAGGGGTCCGGCCAACAGGGCTTTAAGATCAGCGGGTTTAGCCGCCTCCAGAGCCGCCTTGGACGGAAAGGCGAAGCGCGGGTCATCCCGGGTCAGCAAGCCGCCGGCGTCGCGGCCGAACACACCGTCGGGCGTGGCCTCCATCTGGGGCAATGCGGCCAGCAGGCCCGAACGGGCGCGCTCGAAGGCCTCGGGCCGGAAGCCGGGGTCGGCCAGATAGGCGGCGATCACCTGTAGCTGGGTGGCCAGGTCGTCCGGCCGCGTAGCGCCCTTGAACTCGAAGGCCTTGTTGCCGATCGAGAAGCCGACGCTTTGCACCTTGCCGGCCAGGGCCCGCTCGCTATCCTCGAAACTCAGCTTGCCGAAGCCGCCGCCCACCAGAGACCCGGCAGCCCAGGCGGCGGTCAGATGATCGGTGGGAAGGTCAAGACGACCGCCGCCGACCTCCACCGACACCAGAACCTGATCCTTGCGCAGGTCGGTGGGCTTGATCAGCAGGCGCGCGCCGTTGGCGAAGCGTACTGTGGTCACGCCAAGGTCATCGATGGCGGCGCGATCGACCACGGCGCCCGGCCGACCGAAGTCGTCGTACGGCCAAACAACGCCCGCCTGCGCGGCCGGCGCGGTCAGGGGTTCGGCCGCCGCCTTGGCAAACTGGGCGGCCACCTCGGTTTCGCCACCGGCGATCGGCTCGGGCGTCGCCAGTTCGACCAGCGGCCCGGCGCCGGCGAAGACCGCTTTCACCGACGCGTCGACCTGCTCGACCGTAAGCCCCTTTACCGCCGATTCGAA
>JAYTXV010000231.1:0-2798 GCA_043742805.1 Caulobacteraceae bacterium
TTGGCGGTGGCGGGACCTGTCGAAAAATCAATGATCACGTCGCAGGCCGTTAGAACCGCCGCCATGGACGTCAATGGCGGAAGCCCCACGCCGGTCGAGTCCACCGTGTCCGGGCGGTCGAAGCGGCCCACGAGGCTCAACCCAGGTTTGGCTTGGGCGATGGCCGCCACCGCGGCGCCCATACGGCCGAGCGCGCCGCCGACACCGATCCTCAAGCCCGTAGTCATCTTTGCCGAAACCTCTTCCCGTTGTGCTTGCGGTTTGCGCGGAGCCTCGACTGGATATCCCCAGTCTCCCGTCGTGCTCCGCGCGGTCAAGCGCATAAACACCCAAGCTTAGGTGTCGCTCATCCGGCGAGCCTGGGTTATGCATCAATCGCAAGACTTCATCGCGGGCCGCCCTTGGCGGTCCCACAAGGCCCTGTGGGGAGGGGGTGGATGATCATGAGCGAGAATCTGGACGACAAGAAGCCGAGTTTCACCACGCAGGAAGTCCTCGACTTTCACCGCTACCCAACCCCCGGCAAGATCGCCGTGGTGGCGACCAAGCCGATGGCCACTCAACGCGACCTGTCGCTCGCCTATTCGCCCGGCGTCGCCATTCCGGTGCGGCTGATCGCCGATGACCCTGATCTCGCTTACGAATACACCTCCAAGGGCAATCTGGTGGCGGTGATCACCAACGGCACCGCCATCCTCGGCCTCGGCAATCTCGGCGCCCTTGCCTCCAAGCCGGTGATGGAAGGCAAGTCGGTTCTGTTCAAACGCTTCGCGGACGTCGATTCCGTTGATGTTGAAATCTCCAGCCGCGACGAAGACGAGATCATCACGGTTATCAAGAACATCGGGGTCACCTACGGCGGCATCAATCTTGAAGACATCAAGAGCCCCGAGTGCTTCCGTATTGAGACCGAGCTCCAGGAACTTCTCGACATTCCGGTGTTCCATGACGACCAGCACGGCACCGCCATTATCGCGTCGGCGGGTCTGATCAATGCCTGCGAGGTCACCGGGCGCAAGCTGGCGGACGTCAAGCTGGTGTTATGCGGCTCGGGCGCCGCCGGAATCTCTTCGGTGGAGCTGGCCAAGGCCATGGGGGTGCGGCCGGAAAACTGCATCGCCGTGGATAGTGTCGGGGTGATTTACCGCGGCCGCGAAAAGGGCATGAACCAGTGGAAGTCAGGCCTGGCGGTAGACACCGACAAACGCACCCTGGCTGATGCGGTCCGTGGCGCGGACGTGTTCCTGGGCATGTCGGCCAAAGGTCTGCTGACGCAGGAAATGGTTAAGACCATGGCCGACAAGCCGATCATCTTCGCCATGGCCAATCCCGACCCGGAAATTACCCCTGAGGAGGTGTACGCTGTTCGCCCCGACGCGATCGTCGCCACGGGTCGCTCGGACTATCCCAATCAGGTCAACAACGTCCTCTGCTTCCCCTACATCTTCCGGGGAGCCCTGGACGTGCGCGCCCGGCGGGTCAACCTGGAGATGAAGATCGCCACGGCTAAGGCCCTGGCGGCTCTTGCGCGCGAGGACGTGCCCGATGAGGTGGCTTTGGCCTATCAGGGCACCAAGCTGAAGTTCGGACCGCAATATATCATTCCGACGCCGTTCGATCCGCGCCTGATCCACTACATCCCGCCTTTTGTCGCCCAGGCGGCGATGGACAGCGGCGTCGCCCGCAAGCCGATCACCGACATGGCCGCCTATCGCGGTAGCCTGGCCCGGCGGCTCGACCCCGCCGCCGGCTTTCTGCAGCGGATTTCCAGCGCTCTGCAATCGGCGCCGCCAAAGAGGATCGTTTTCGCCGAAGGCGAGGAGCCGTCGGTGATCCGTGCCGCGATCGCCTTCGAGACCCAGGGGCTTGGCAAGGCGATCCTGGTCGGGCGTGAGGATCTGGTGCGTGAGAATATGGTTCTCGCCGGCATGGACCCCAGCGAAAATTCCATTCAGATCGTCAACGCCCGCGTCTCCCAGCACAACGATGAGTTCCTCGAGTATCTTTACGAGCGCCTGCAGCGCTTGGGGTTCCTCAAGCGCGATGTGCTGCGGCTGATCCATCAGGACCGTAATTCCTTTGCCGCCTGCATGGTGGCGCTGGGCTACGCGGACGGTATGGTGACCGGTGTGACCCGCAACTTCGGCCAGGCCCTGGACGAGGTGCTCCAGGCTATAGACCCGGCCCCGGGCGGTCGGGTCATGGGCATGTCGATAGTCCTGACCAAGGGGCGCACCCTGTTTATCGCCGACACCAATGTCACCGAGATGCCCGACGCCGACGATCTGGTGGAGATCGCCGTGGAGGCGGCCACCACCGTCAAGCGTCTGGGCTACACGCCCCGTCTGGCCTTCCTGTCCTATTCTTCCTTTGGCAATCCGATGGGCGAGCGGTCGGAGAAGGTGCGCGACGCGGTTATGACCCTCGATGAGATGGAGGGCCTGGGCTTCGAGTATGAAGGTGAAATGCCCCCGGAATTGGCCCTGGAGCCCGAGCTGCGCGACAGTTATCCGTTCATGCGCCTGACCGGTCCGGCCAACATTCTGATCATGCCGGCGATCCACTCAGCCTCGATCTCCACCAAGCTGCTGGCGTCGCTCGGCGCGGCAACGGTGGTCGGGCCGATCCTGCTGGGCCTGGCCAAGCCCGTGCAGATCTGCCCGCTCGGCGCCTCGGTCTCAAAGATCCTGATGATGGCCCAGATGGCCGCCTATGAGGAAGGGGTGGCCGTGGAGCCGCATCTGGGGTGAATTCGGCGACGCGTCCCGCCGCCGGCGTCATCGGGATCGACTTCGGCA
>JAYTXV010000232.1:0-1667 GCA_043742805.1 Caulobacteraceae bacterium
CTTGTATCTGGACGATAGCGCCGAAGCGTGATGGCGAAGGTGCTGCGGGATGGGCCGATGGCCATCGGCCCATCCCGTGCGGCGGCATACGCCCGTTTGCTCCTCAGGCTTCCACCGCGGGAGAGTCCTGGGCCGCCGCCGCGGTCACGCACGACCGAACAGTCGCTTGAACATCGATCGCATGCGCAAGGCAGGTTACCGTGATGAAGACGTTGTGTGGAGTGGATGTGTCCAGCCAGGTGCTGGACGCCAAGGTGTGGCCAGGTGGGCCGGAGCTGCAGGTGAAGGCGACGCCGGAGGGCGTGGCGGAGCTGGCGGCCTGGTGCAAAGGCCACGGCGTGGAGCTGGCAGTGATGGAGGCTACCGGCGGCTATGAGCGGCTGGCGTTTGGGCTGCTCTGGGCCGGGGACGTAGCGGCGGCCGTGGTCAATCCCCGGCAAGTCCGCCGCTTTGCCGAGGCGATGGGTCTGCTGGAGAAGACCGACAGGATCGATGCTGGCGTGATCGCCCGCTTCGCCGACGCCAAAGGCGTGCAGCCGCAGCCTCCGCCGCCGCAAGCCCAGCTGCGGCTGACCGCCCTGGTGACCCGCCTGGGTCAGCTCACCGCCCTGAAGGTCAGCCAGGAGAACCAGCGCCGGCTGGTCGAGGACGAGACCGTGCAGGCCTCCGTCACCGAGATCCTGCGCGTCGTGAAAGCCCAGATCCGCAGCTTCGAGACCGAGATCGCCGAGCTGCTCCAGTCCGATGCACTGTGGTGCGAGCTTGATCGCGTCTTCCGCCAGACCAAGGGCGTCGCCGACCGCACCGTCGCGCGCCTGATGGCTGAGATGCCCGAGATCGGAACCCTCACCGGAAAGGAGGTCGCCAAGCTCGCCGGCTTGGCGCCCCTGGCCAAGGACTCCGGCAAGCACACCGGCCGGCGCAGCGTCCGAGGTGGCCGCTCGGGCATCCGTGGGCTGCTCTACGTCATCGCCGGCGTCGTCGCCCGCCACGAACCTGACTACATCGCCTTCCGCCAGAAGCTCCTCGACGCCGGGAAGCCGCGCAAGGTCGTCCGCATCGCCGTCGCCCGCAAGCTCCTGGTCCGTCTCAATGCCCAGGCCCGCGACGCCCGCGCAGCTCTCGCAGCGCCACTTGCAGCTTGACCGGCCAGACAGTCGCTCTCCCCCCGCGAAGCGGAGAGGGAGAGGGTAGGGAGAGGGCGGCGCTGTCATTGAAGCTTGCACTTATGTTCCGCAAATGTTCTCATCAGATCCATGGGAACCGTACGCACCCTCCGGCGCGTCGCCACCGTGAATCGAGCGCGCGACCTCCGTCGCAACGACACGCAGGCCGAAGCCCGTCTTTGGAATGGCCTGCGCGCCCATCGCCTCGGAGGCTGGAGGTGGAAGCGCCAGGTCCCGTGGGGGCCGTACTTCCTGGATTTCCTCTGCGTCGAGGCTGGACTTGTCGTCGAGGTCGATGGTGGCCAGCACGCCGATCAGCTCGCCTACGACGAACGCCGCACCGCTTACGTGCAGCGCTCCGAGCTCCGCGTTCTGCGCTTCTGGAACTCTGATGTCCTCACAAACCGCGACGGCGTCTGCCTGACGATTCTGGGGGCTTGCGGTGGCGAGCGGGATGCTGGGGGAGAAGTTTAAGCCGCCGCGCCGCCGAGCCGCCCTCTC
>JAYTXV010000233.1:0-6267 GCA_043742805.1 Caulobacteraceae bacterium
GCGATCCAGGGCATCATGGCGCGCAGGCGGGCGCCCACTTCCTCGATACCGTGCTCGGAAGCCCGGCGGCGGGTGGCCTTGAAGCTGGGTTGGCCGGCCTGGTTTTCCAGCATGAAGTCGCGCACGAAACGGCCCGACTGGATGTCCGCCAGGATGCGCTTCATCTCGGCCTTGGTCTCCGCCGTCACGATCCGGGGGCCGCTGACGTATTCGCCATATTCAGCGGTGTTGGAGATCGAGTAGTTCATATTGGCGATGCCACCTTCGTAGATCAGGTCGACGATCAGCTTCACCTCGTGCAGGCATTCGAAATAGGCCATCTCTGGCGCGTAACCGGCTTCCACCAGGGTCTCGAAGCCGGCCCGGATCAGCTCCACCAGGCCGCCGCAAAGTACGGCCTGTTCGCCGAACAGGTCGGTCTCGCATTCCTCGCGGAAATTGGTCTCGATGATCCCCGAACGGCCGCCACCGATCGCCGAAGCGTAGGCGAGACCGAGGTCCATGGCGCCGCCGGTGGCGTCCTGGTCGACCGCGATCAGGCAAGGCACGCCGCCGCCCTTGAGATATTCGCCGCGCACGGTGTGGCCGGGCCCCTTGGGAGCGATCATCAGCACGTCGATGGTGGCCGGCGCCTCGATCAGCTTGAAGTGGATGTTGAGCCCGTGGGCGAACAGCAGGGCCGCGCCGTCGCGGATGTTGGGGGCGATGTCCTTTTCCCAGATGCCACGCTGCAGCTCGTCGGGGGCCAGGATCATGATGGCGTCGGCCCAGGCGGCGGCTGCGGCGACCGTCATCACCGTCAGGCCCTCGGCCTCGGCCTTCTTCGCGGTGGCCGAACCGGCCCGCAGGGCGACCGCTACGTCCTTTACGCCAGAATCGCGCAGGTTGAGGGCGTGGGCGTGCCCCTGGGATCCGTAACCAACGATGGCGATCTTCTTGTCCAGCAGACGGGCGAGATCGGCGTCGTTGTCATAGTAGACGCGCATGAGTGGTCTCCGACGAAATGAAGGCCGCTATCGATAGGGTTTTGCCTGGAAGGTCAAGCTGTGGATGGCCGCGCCAACCCCGATGCGCCGACGCGCGAGTCGGAGTATCAATGGCATTGTAATGAGCGCCACCGCCCAACAGCTCCGCGAGACATCCGCCGGTTCGGTGCATCCGGAGCGGCAGTACCTCGACTTGTTGGCCGACATCATCGCCCACGGCGCACAACGGGGCGACCGCACGGGCACCGGCACTCTGAGCATCTTTGGCCGGCAAATGCGGTTCGATCTGGCGGCGGGTTTTCCGCTGCTGACCACCAAGAAAGTGTATTTCAAATCCATCGTCCTTGAGCTGATCTGGTTTCTGAAGGGCGACACCAATGTGCGCTGGCTCCAGGAGCGCGGCTGCTCGATCTGGGACGAGTGGGCCGACGAGAACGGCGAACTGGGCCCCGTCTATGGTAAGCAATGGCGAAGCTGGGCGGCGCCGGACGACCGGGTGATCGACCAGATGACCAATGTGGTCCAATCCGTCATCAGGAACCCCGAGAGCCGCCGCCACATTGTTTCGGCCTGGAACCCGGCCGATGTTGACGACATGGCCCTGCCGCCGTGCCATTGCCTGTTCCAGTTCTACGTGGCCGAAGGGCGGCTCTCTTGCCAGCTCTATCAGCGCTCGGCCGATGTCTTCCTGGGCGTGCCGTTCAACATCGCCAGCTACGCCCTGCTGACCATGATGGTGGCCCGGGCGACCGGCCTGGAACCGGGCGAGTTCGTGCACACCCTGGGGGACGCCCATCTCTATCTGAATCACCTGGATCAGGCTCGCCTGCAACTTACCCGGGAACCCCTACCCTTTCCGACCCTGGACTTGGCGCCCGGACGTGACCTGTTCGCCTTCGCGCCGGAGGATATTGCGCTGAAAAGTTATCGCCCTCACCCGGCCATCAAGGCGCCGATCGCGGTTTGACCCCAATCCTTACCCTTGGCCCGGTGGCGCGCGGCGCCAATGGCGTGATCGGCGTCGGCGGCGCCCTGCCCTGGAGGCTGAAGTCCGACTTGGCGCTTTTCAAGAGCCTGACCATGGGCAAGCCGGTGATCATGGGCCGCAAGACCTGGGACAGCCTGCCCAAACGCCCCCTGCCCGGCCGCGCCAATATCGTGCTCTCCAGGGATGGCTCGTTTACGCCCAAGAACGCGGTGGTCTGCGAGGAGCTTTCCGAAGCCCTGCAGATCGGTCGCGAACATGCCGAGGACGACGGCGAGACCGAGGTCTGCGTGATCGGCGGGTCATCGGTTTTCGCCGCCGCCTTGCCGAAGGCCAAGCGGATGTATCTGACCGAAGTCGACGCTAGCCCCGAGGGTGACGTCTACTTCCCCGCCTTCGACGAGGCCGACTGGATCGAGGTGCGCCGCGAGGCCTATCCGGCGGGTCCGGAAGACGATCATGCCTTCGTGTTTCGCGTGCTCGAACGGCGCTGAAAACCGTCTGGCGCCCCTTCTTCCTGGCGTCCACGGTCCCTATAGTCGGTTGAAAATACAACCACCGGGAGAAGCGCCATGGATATCGAACTCGTCGTCGAAGGTCTGAAGTTCCCCGAGGGACCGATCGCCATGAACGACGGCTCGGTGATTCTCACCGAAATCGAGGGCGGGACGCTGACCCGCGTTTCGCCCACCGGCCAGAAGACCATCGTCGCCAAAACAGGCGGCGGCCCCAACGGAGCCGCGATCGGACCGGACGGCGCGATCTATGTGACCAACAACGGCGGCGCGTTCGAGTGGCTGAAACAGGACGGCCTGACGATCCCGGGGCCGACCCCGGCCAGCCATACAGGCGGCTATATCCAGCGCGTCGACATTGCCACCGGCAAGGTCGAGACGATCTACAGCGCCTGCGACGGTCGCAAGTTCGCCGGCCCCAACGATCTGGTGTTCGACAAGCAGGGCGGCTTCTGGTTCACCGACCATGGGACCACCCTTCCCGAAGTGCGCGGCCACGGAGCGCTCTACTACGCCACCACCGACGGCTCCCACGTCACGCGCGCCCGCGATCATCTGATCTCACCCAACGGCGTGGGCCTCTCGCCCGACGAAACCGTCGTCTATATGGCCGACACTCATCTGGGCCGGCTCTACGCGTTCGATCTGGAGGGCCCGGGCAAGATGGGGCCGCCGGCCGGATTCGCGCCCGGCCGGGTGATCCACAACCTGCCTGGCTTCCAGCTGCTGGACAGCCTGGCGGTGGAGGCCGGCGGTAAGGTCTGCGTGGCGACGATCGTCAATGGCGGTATCACCGCGTTCGATACAGACGGCTCGACCGAGCACTTCGCCTTCCCCGACATCTTGACCACCAATATTTGCTTTGGCGGGGCCGACATGCGCGATGCCTGGGTGACCTGCTCGTCGACCGGCAAGCTCTACAAATGCCGCTGGCCCAGGCCGGGCCTGAAACTGAACTTCAACGCCTGATCGACAAGGCCAAAAGGCCGCCGGTGACCGACACCACGATCATTCGGCTAGGCGATCGTCGAAAAGGCTCTCAGCCCAGAGCACGTGGCGGGTCCCCGGCGGCAGGAGAACGACCACCTGCGCCTCGATCCTGAACTGCGGCGGACAGAGCGCGGCGTGTTTGTGCGGCGGCAATGCGGGAAGCAGCGAAGGTAGGATGATGAGAGTCTTTTCGATATCCATGCGAGCCGTCATGGCGACCCTGTTGCTGGCGGCTCAAGCGGCGCGCGCGGCCGAGGCCACGCCACCGTCCGGCCCGGCCTCGATCCTGGCATGGACGCCGGAGCAGCAGGCCTATGGCTATCGCCGCATGGAAACGCTGGTCCCCACGCGCGTGGTGAAGCGGGGCGGCGCCGTGCGGGAACTGCCGGTGGGGGCGACCCAGATCGATCCCGCCTTCAGCCAGGGCGGCGTCCACTACACCACGGCCAGTTACATGGCCGCCTTTCGGGTCTCCGGCCTGATCGCCATCAAGGATGGCAAGATCATCCTGGAGCGCTATGGCCTGGGCCGCGCGCCGGCCGATCGCTGGACCTCGTTTTCGGTGGCCAAGTCGGTGACCTCGACCCTGATCGGCGCGGCGATCGAGGACGGCAAGATCAAAAGCCTGGACGAGCCGGTGACCCGCTACATCCCCCAGCTGGCCGGCGGGGTCTATCAAGGGGTGACGATCCGGCAGCTGATCACCATGACCTCCGGCGTCAAATGGAACGAGGACTATACCGACCCCAACTCTGACGTCGCCAAGGTGGGCCTGCAACCGCCGGAGGCCGGAGTAAACCCGGTGGTCAGCTATATGCGGGGCCTGCCGCGCGAGGCGCCGCCAGGAGCGAAATTCGTCTACAAGACCGGCGAGACCGACCTGGCGGGGATCCTGCTTTCCAATGCGGTCGGCGAACCGATGGCGGAGTATTTCTCGCGCAAGATCTGGGCGCCGTTCGGCATGGAACAGGACGCCGCCTGGGCGGAGGACACCGCTGGCCATGAGCGCGGCGGCTGCTGCCTCAGCATGACCCTGCGCGACTACGGACGTCTCGGCCTGTTCATGCTGGAGGGCGGCAAGGCCGGCGGCCGGCGCGTGGTCCCCGAAGGCTGGATCAACGACGCCACCCGCGCCCACGTCGCCAAGCCGCCCTATGGCTATTTCTGGTGGATCGTGCCGGGCGGCTATGAGGCCGAGGGCATCTTCGGCCAGGTCATCGCCGTATTTCCCGCCGACCATCTGGTCATCGCCATGAACTCTGCCTGGGCGCAGGCCGATCCGGCCGCCAACTGGGAGACGCAGTACGCATTGGTGAAAGCTATCCAGAAGGCGAGCCGGGTGACGAACAACCCGTAGTGGACCCCAGCGCATGGTCGATCGTAGCGGCGCTCGCCAAGTTGCGCCGCCTGAGCCGGGTGGCGGTGGTGACGATACAGAGTTGGAGAATGATTGGGCTGAACAGCGGTCTTTCAACTATGGGAGAGCGCTGATGCCCGGTTACCTCGATGCCGACGCGCGGCCCATCTCTCGCAGTCGCAGCCATTCTGAATCTCGGCATCACTTCCAGTGCGGCTTGGCCGCAGCCCAGCCCGATAGGAACCTCTTGCTCAATCGTGCGATCCGCCAGTTTCCCTTTTTCGGTCACACTGCATCGTATCAGCGCAGTCCCAACCAAGCCGCGACGCAATAAAGCCCGAGGGTATACGCGCATCATATCCTCCCACGTGGCCTTGCTGCGCCACACAGGTGCAGATCACATGATAAGACCGGCCGACGAACGCGCCCTCACACTCGCGCCGGAATCCTGACGTTCATGCTCCGATAAGCCCGCAAAAAGCACGACTTCAACCGCGCCGGCTCGCCCACCACCTCGATCACCGGGAAGCGCTTGAGGATCTCCTCCCAGATAATGCGCAACTGCATCTCGGCCAAGCGGTTGCCGACGCAGCGGTGGATGCCGAATCCGAACGACAGGTGCTGGCGCGGGCGTTCGCGGCCGATGACGAAGGCGTCGGGGTTTTCGATGGCGGTCTCGTCGCGGTTGCCCGAGCAGTACCACATGATCACCTTGTCGCCGGCCTTGATCGACTGGCCGCCGAACTCGATGTCCGTCAGGGCGGTGCGGCGCATGTGCGCCACCGGCGACTGCCAGCGGATGATCTCCGACACCATATTGGGGATAAGCGACGGGTCGGCCCGGACCTTGGCGTATTCGTCCGGAAACTGGTTCAGGGCCAGCAGGCCCCCGGTAATCGAGTTGCGCGTGGTGTCGTTGCCGCCGACGATCAGCAGCAGGATATTGCCCAGGAACTCCATCAGCGGCATGTCCCTGGTCGATTCACCATGCGCGAGCATCGAGATCAGGTCGCCGGCCGGCGGCGCGTCTTTGCGGACGTTCCACAGATTCTGAAAATAGAACGCGCATTGCATAAGTTCAGCGCGCACCTCTTCCAGGGTCATGGTGTCGCTCTCGATGGTGGTGAGATCCGACCAGTAGGTCAGCTTGCGGCGTTCCTCCCACGGGAAGTCGAACAGGGTGGCCAGCATCTGGGTGGTCAGTTCGATCGAGACCCGGTCGACCCAGTCGAAGGTTTCGCCGATCGGCAGGTCGTCGAGGATCCTGCCGGCCCGCTCGCGGATGATCGGCTCCATGGTCGCCAAATTGTGCGGCGAGACGATCGGGCTGATCACCTTGCGCTGGGCGTCGTGCTTGGGCGGGTCCATGGCGATGAACATCGGCAGGGTGAAGTCGTCGGCCTGTTCGTTGATCGAAATGCCCTTTTCGGACGA
>JAYTXV010000234.1:0-12365 GCA_043742805.1 Caulobacteraceae bacterium
CTGTCCGACGCCGCCGCGGCCGAAGAGGCTCTCGACGCCGCCGCCGGTCCAGCCGAACCCCTCGATGACGAAGACGGCACGCGCGCCGCCGCCGCCGAGGCCGCCGACGAAGACGATTTCGATGACGGCGCCGGCCCGACCATCAGCGCCATGGAAGGCGAACTGCGCGAAGGTGTGATGGCCACGCTCGACGCCATCGCCCTGGAGTTCGAATCCTTCCGCCGCTTGCAGGACCGGCTGGTTGAGCACCGCCTGCGCGGCGCGGATCTCGGTGACGTCGACCGGACGGCGTATGAAACCGCCTCCAGCGCCATCGTCATCCAGCTCAAGACCCTGCGCCTGAACAACAACCGCATCGAGGCCCTGGTCGAACAGCTCTATGCGATCAACAAGCGCTTGATGGGCCTCGAGGGCCGGCTGCTGCGGGTAGCCGACAGCTACGGCATCTCGCGCGGCGAATTCGTGAAGGCCTATTTCGGCTCCGAAATGAATCCGAACTGGGCCGACAAGGTCGCCGCCCTGGGCGTTCGCTGGAAGAAGTTCGTCGAGAACGACGCCATTCAGATCGCCGATATCCGTAGCCAAATCGCCGCCCTGGCAATGGAATCGGGCGTGCCTATCGATGACTATCGCCGTATCGTTCACACCGTTCAGAAGGGTGAGCGCGAGGCGCGTCAGGCCAAGAAAGAAATGGTCGAGGCCAACCTGCGGCTGGTGATCTCGATCGCCAAGAAATACACCAACCGCGGCCTGCAATTCCTGGATCTGATTCAGGAGGGCAACATCGGCCTGATGAAGGCGGTGGACAAGTTCGAGTATCGCCGCGGCTACAAGTTCTCCACCTACGCCACCTGGTGGATTCGTCAGGCCATCACCCGTTCGATCGCCGACCAGGCCCGCACCATCCGCATCCCGGTGCACATGATCGAGACGATCAACAAGATCGTCCGCACCAGTCGCCAGATGCTGCATGAAATCGGCCGCGAACCAACTCCGGAAGAGCTGGCCGAAAAGCTGGCCATGCCGCTGGAAAAAGTCCGCAAGGTGCTGAAGATCGCCAAGGAGCCGATCAGCCTTGAAACCCCGATCGGCGACGAGGAAGACAGCCATCTGGGCGACTTCATCGAGGACAAGAACGCCATTCTGCCCATCGACGCGGCGATCCAGAGCAACCTGCGCGAAACCACGACGCGCGTGCTGGCGTCGCTCACGCCGCGGGAAGAGCGGGTTTTACGCATGCGCTTCGGCATCGGCATGAATACCGATCACACACTCGAGGAAGTTGGCCAGCAGTTCAGCGTCACCCGCGAACGCATCCGCCAGATCGAAGCCAAGGCGTTGCGCAAGCTCAAACACCCCAGCCGCAGCCGCAAACTGCGCAGCTTCCTCGACAGTTGACGGGCGCCCGGCGTGCCAAGGGGCACGCCGGATTTGATGTCGAGCTTTGAAATTGTTGAAACGCCAGGTCTCCACGGCGCACCGTCGGTTTTGGCGGCCGCGAAAGCTGGTATCGGAACAACGTAGCCGTCGGCGCCGCCCACCGAGACCCCGGCGCCGTATTGTTCGAAATCAGCTTGAACAAGCCGTCAGTCCGAAGGACCATCCAGCCTCCCTGGCAACCCGCCGATCCCACCATGTGGCGTTCTGTCGGCGCTTCGACCTTGGGTTACCGACGATCAACTCAAAAGCCTAGGCCGCAGCCCCAGAGCTCGGTGGCCAACTACCGGCCGCCCAGGTGACATCGCCCCCGGCGGCCCAGCAGGAATTGTTCGGAAGGCCTACACCCACTTATACGTCGTCAGGCCAACTGGCTCCGCGCAAAGGCGTGGCGGACGACGCGACAAAGGCCGCGCCGCCGCATTTGGTGATCAGAATTTCGCGCGAACGCCGAATTCATAGGTCTGCCCGTAGTATTCGATCTGTTGGGGCCGAGAGCTGTTTCCGTCGTCGTAGCGTAGAGGTGTATTGAGCAAATTTTTGACTTCGAAATACCCACTCCAGTTGCTGGTAAACTGATAGCTTGAACTAAAGTCCATGTTCAATTTCTGGTGTTGGATGGTATCGACTGAGCGATCCCCGTTCATTCCGAACAGACTGGCTCCGACATACTCCGCTGCGAGTCGCAGGGCCAAGCCATGATCTTCATAAAAGCCCGCGAGGTTCCAGGTTACGTGGGAGGTACCCGGCAGAGGGCCATATTCGTTCAGACCTCTACCGCCGTCGATGACTGGATGGTCGGCGGCGCTGTATTCCAGAAAGCGGGAATCCACCCAGGTGATGTTGCCTTCGACGCCCAGGCCCTTGAACAATCCCGGCAGCATCGTGAACTTCTGATGATAGGCGAGTTCGGCGCCGCGGGCGTAGGCGGCCTCGTTGACAAACGTGGTAATATCACCGGCTTCGCCATTGAAGATTGGGTCCATGACGTTCAGGCGGCGCGAGGCGAAGATATAGTTCTTGAATTCCTTGTCGAACAGGCCGGCCTGGATAATGCCGCCATTAGAAAGGTAGTATTCGATACTAAGGTCGAAGTTGTTACCCGTCGTCGGCTTCAGATCTGGATTGCCGGCGGTGGCCTGCGGTCTTGGCGCCCCGGTGGTATAGTCCACCCCAGCGTTGCCGCCGGCCTGGGTAAAGCCGGGCCGGGCGATGCCGGTGGAATAGGTGGCCCGAACCTGCAGTTGGGAAGTCACCAGATATTTCAGCTGCACCGTCGGGAAGACGTTGATGTAACTTTTCGGACGGTTGACGAAGGTTACAGTGTCATTGCTCGATTGGTCGGTGGTGGTCAGGAAATTACCGTAGGTCGCGTCGGTGGCCTCGATGCGAGCACCGGTGAGAACGCCCAGCTTACCGATTTCTGCGGTGTACATCAGATAACCCGCGTAGACGTTCTCTTGGTCCTTGAAGTCCCGGCTTAGCGAGGGGCTAAGCGTCGGTATGTTCGCACGCACTAGCGCGTTGATCGCATAGATGTTGGCGTAGGGCGCCACGGGAAAATATCCCATGTAGTAGTTGGTCCCGGCCCCGACACTTGCCGAGTAGGCGGAAAGGTTCGCCCCATGAACCACGCCAGAGCCGCCGAAATTATTGACCACCTTGTCGCGCAGGCGGACGCTGGCGCCGCCTTTCAATACACCATCGACGCCGAAAACGTTTAACGGATACTGTGCGTTTGCAGCTCCGCTGTATTCCTCGTCGACATCGTTCGCGTAGGCGCCGCGTAGCCTAGGGTTGCTATACTGGGTTGCATCCGTGGAAACAAACGGAAGGGTCTGCGCTGCGTCCTGGAAGAATTGATAGTAGAAATGCTCAGGGTTTAATGTGTTGTTATATTTACCCGTATAGGTATCTGTTCCCGAGAATTTTGCTTCGTTGTAGTAGTTCTCGACATAGGTGGCGCGACTGTAGGCGCCGCGGTAGTCGATCTGAAGCTTGCCGAAGCGGTCCTGTCCTCCGATTGCGGCGACGGTGTTGCGGTGTGTCTCTTCAAGGTCGACGACATCCACCTGAGGCGTGAAGGTGTCGGTGACAAAGCCGCTGGCGTCCGGGGCCGACGGCGCCCCGTCGAATGCGGCGTAGAGGTGGTTCTTGTGGGCCCGTTCCTTGTAGCCGGCCACGTCGAGGCGCGCATAATAGCTGTGATCATCATTGGGCTTGAAATCGATCTCGGAGCCATAACCAAAGCGGCGACGATGATAGTCATAATAGCGGAAATCGGTCCGCCCGAGCACATGGTCGCAGACCCCCGGGGAAGTAAGTTTGCAGTAGGCGCCGTCGTTGGCATAGCTCGGCTCGGTGTCGTCGATGCCGCGGCGGTCGTCCTTGCGTGATCCGGTGACCACGATCGAGAACGGGGTCGGGTTCGAGATCCAGCCGGAGTTTGCCGGCGGCTCGTCGCCTTCGCCCGCGACCACCAGCCGACCATTGCTCAAGCCGAAGCGGATACCGGCGGCCAGGCTGGCGGTGAACGGCCCGGTGTGGTCGTGCAGGTTTTCATAGCCCCAGCCCAGGTTGGCTTCGAGAAACGGCTTGGTGGCGTTTTTGGAAGACCGCGGCGTCAATTCGATCTGCCCGCCTAAGCCTTCCGCTTCCCGGTCCGGGGAAAGGGTCTTGTAAAGGATAATTCCGTCGATGGCGCCTGTGGGGATGGTGTCAAACTCGACAGCCCGGCCGGAACCGGAGGCCGCCGTGCCGGCGGCAAAAGTATTCAGCAGCACCACGCCGCCGTAAGTAGCGCCATTGAGGTTGGCGTCGATGCCGCGGATATTGACAAAACGGCCTTCGCCGGTGTCGGTCGAAAGGGAAACGCCGGGCATGCGGCCGAGGGCCTCGGCGGCATTGTAGTCGGGGTATTTTGAGATCGTCTCGGCCGATTGCACGTTCAGCAGCACGGGGGCGACAAGCTGGAGGTTCCGCGCGCGAACCTCTTCGCGCGGCGCCGCCGTGACCACCACTTCGGAGGTCGGGGAGGCCGCATCCGCCGCGTCCGCCGCGAAGGCGCTTTGGGAGATAGCCAGCATGCTGGCGGTCGAGATCAGCGCCATCGCGCCGTTCCGGATATGCATTGTAAACCCCTACGCTACTCGCGACCGCCGCGTGACCGCGGGCTCAAGTCGCTGATTGGGGCTGCGGTTATCTGTATCTCGCGACAGATAGGTAATGGTCTTGCGACAGTTTTGTAAATCCGGGCGCTGCCGTTGTTTCCGGGCCTAAATATTTGTGGACAGTTGTCGCTACTTCCCGAGCGCCGCGTAGACCGCCTTCTGCCACATCGGCAGGGCGATGCGGGCGCCCATGCGCTGGGTCTGGCCCATGTTGGCGATGGCTTCGGGACCCAGTTCCATGGAGTTCTGGATCAGATAGATCATCACCATGTCCTCCACCGGGTCGGCCTGCCACCAGGTACCGAACGCGCCGGGCCAGCCGAACGACCCGTCGGATCCCGCTCCCATCCAGGCCTGTTTCTCGGCGTCGGTGATCACCGACAGGCCGAGGCCAAAGCCCTGGCCCAACCAAAACGGCATGCCCATGAAGGTGATCTCGCGCTGGGCGTCGGCCAGGCGGTTGGCCCGCATCAGATCGACCGTCTCGGTCTTCAGCAGCCGCACGCCATCGACTTCGCCGCGGTTCAGCAGCATGCGGGCGAACTTCAGATAGTCATCGGCCGTGGAGACGAGCCCGCCGCCGCCGCCGCAATAGGCCGGGGGCGTGTCATGGCGTTGGAACGCCACGGGGCTCAGGGCGCCGGTGGCGTCGTCCTGGCGGTAGACCACTGCGGCGCGGTCGCGTTTTTCCGGCGGGACGTAGAAGTCGGTATCGACCATGCCCAGAGGCTGGAAGATCCGTTCGAACAGGAACCGGCGGAAATCCATTCCGGAGATCCGCCCGACCAGGAATCCCAGCACGTCAGTGGCGTGACTGTAATGGAACCGCTCGCCCGGCTGGAACGATAGCGGCAGATTCCCCAGGGCCGCCATCCAGGCGTCGGGGGTCATGCCGCTGTTGAGCACGTCGCCCAGCGCCTTCTGGTGAGCGTGCGCGATCGCCCCGACCGAGGTGAAGCCGTAGGCGAGGCCCGAGCGGTGGGTTAGCAGGTCCTCGATGGTGATGTCGCGCGCGGCGGTTGAGACGCTGTCCAGCGGGCCTGTGGGATCGTTCAGCACCGTCATGTCCTTGAACTCCGGCGCCCAGCGGGTGATCGGATCATCCAGGCGGAGCTTGCCCTCTTCCAGCAGCATCAGGATCGCCACCGATGTGATCGGCTTAGTCATCGAGGCGATGCGGAACAGAGTGTCGCGCTGCATCGGCGCGCCGGTCTCAAGGTCGCGCTTGCCCTGGCAAGTCTGCTGGACGATCTCGCCCTTGCGCCAGATCAAGGTGACCGCGCCAGACAAGTCGCCCCCTGCGATAACGCCGGCAAGAACCTCGGGAGCCTTGGCCAGGGCCTCGGTGTCGAAGGCGTTTGCCCCCACTGTCGCGCCGTCCATGATGCTTCGGTCCCTGGAGTTACGAATTAAGAATTCTGAACAACTGTTTCGATAGGGTGGATTTGACCTCGCCGCTAGGTCATCGCGACAGATCCGGGTCGATCTGGGTCATGCGGGTGCGCACCGCATAGACGCCATCGCCGCTAAGCACCCCGCTTCGGGCGAACAGCCGCCCCGCCTGCCAGTTGGAGAGCCCCAGTTCCGGCCGGTTCAACGCATATTGGCCGTCGACCCAGCGCGTGAAGCCGTCGCCCACGAACGCCGCGTCGACCCCGGCGAAAAACCGTTCCCGCGCCGCCGCGTCTTCGGCGATCACGCAGGCGATGAAGCGCGGGCTGAAGGCGTTGAACAGCGCCGCCGCCTGATCCAGGTCATCGACGATCTTAAGGGAGACCTCGGGGGTCTGTTCCCATTCCCACTCGCTGCCAAGGTCGCTCTCCGCCAATGTCTCCACCAACGCTTCGTCATGATCGCCGTCGGCGCGCCGCACCCGCCTCCGGGCGCCGCGCCAGGCGTCGGGCAGCCAGGCTTCGTCTCCCGCCGCCACATGCAGCTTCGCCCCATGCCCCCGCCGCTCCCCGGCGCGTTCCAGGGCGTCCAGGAAGACGGGGATCAGATCGGCGGCCCGCTGGCGATGGATGCAGCAGACGTTGAGGGTGTTGCAGACCTTTCGATCCAGCGAATTGAACACCGCCGCCGCGAACCGCCCGGAGTCGGCGCTGATGTCCGCCGCCAGCCAGGCCCCGCCGGTTCCGTGCAGGCTAACGGGCGTCCCCGCCTGGCGCGCCACCCCGCCCAGCTGCGCCACCGCCGAACCTGAGCCCCGCGCTACCGCCAGCGACAACCGGCTGTCGGCGAACAGCGCCCAGCCCGCCGCATGCTCGACGCTCTCCACCAGCACCGCCGCGCCCTCGGGCAGGCCGGCGGCGCGCAGGGCGGGGACCAGCGCATGTTCGGACAACGCCCGCGCCGTCTCCAGCGCGTCGGCGCCGATGCGGAACACCACGGTATTGCCGCCGCGCAGCACCCCCGCCGCGTCCGCGAACACATTCGGCCGGCCCTCGAACACGAATCCCACCACGCCCAGCGGCGCGGTTACCTGTTCCACCATCCAGCCGGTATGCTCGACCCGCTCGATAGATCGCTCCCGCCCGCCCGGGGTGTCCCGCCAGGCCCGCAAGCCTTCGATCATGTCGCGCCGCATTTGGTCGCTCGCCACCAGCCGGGTGGTGCTTCGACCCCGGCCTGTGGCGCGCGCCACGTCGTTCTGATTGGCGGCCAGAATCAGCGTCCATGTGGCCTCGTGTTCCAACCGGGCGGCGAAGCGCTCGAAGAAATCGGTGATCTGGCCGTCGCCGACCCGGGCCATGGCCGCGAACGCGTCGCGAGCCCGCGTCACGGCCGATGCGGCGATTTCATGGGCTTCGCGCGGCAGATGCAGCAGATCGCCGGTATCCTGCATCACCAGCAGCCGGTCGCCGGCGACAAACCGCTCCGCGAGGTCGTCGCAAACCAGGCTCACCCGGTCGCCGCCCCAGACAATCGGCATGCCCGCCGTCAATGTTTCCAGCTTCAAGGCCATCCGGGCCGTTTAACGAATGGCGAGGCTTCCGCCCACGACAAAAACGCATGTGGCGGGGCCTATCATTGCCTAGCGGCCCCCGCGGGACTAATCGCCTGGGCTGATATCGGAGGAGATCCACACATGCAGACCCGTGCCGCCGTGGCTTGGAAAGCCGGAGCCCCGCTGACTATTGAGATGGTCGATCTGGAAGGCCCCGGTCCTGGCGAAGTGCTGGTCGAGATCAAGGCCACCGGCATCTGCCACACCGACGAATTCACCCGTTCCGGCGGCGACCCGGAGGGCCTGTTCCCCGCCATCCTCGGCCACGAGGGCGCGGGCGTGGTGCTGGAGGTTGGAGTCGGCGTTACCAGCGTCAAACCCGGCGATCACGTGATCCCGCTCTACACGCCCGAGTGCCGGCAGTGTAAGTCGTGCCTGTCGCGGCGCACTAATCTCTGCACCTCGATCCGCTCGACTCAGGGCCAGGGCCTGAGGCCCGACGGCACAAGCCGTTTCTCCCTGAACGGCGAGAAGATTCATCACTACATGGGCTGCTCGACCTTCGCCAACCACACGGTGCTGCCCGAGATAGCCCTGGCCAAGGTCCGCGAAGACGCTCCATTCGACAAGATCTGCTACATCGGCTGCGGCGTCACCACCGGCGTTGGGGCGGCGATCTGGACGGCGAAGGTCTGGCCGGGCGCCAATGTCGCGGTGTTTGGCCTCGGCGGCATTGGCCTCAATGTTCTGCAGGGAGCGAGGCTAGCCGGCGCCGATAAGATCATCGGCATAGACCTCAACCCGGCGCGGGTGGAGATGGCCAGGAAGTTCGGCATGACCCACTTCATCAATCCCGACGAGGTCGGGCGTGACAAGGTCGTCCAGGCGGTCGTCGATCTTACCGGCGGCGGCGCCGACTTCTCATTTGAATGCATCGGCAACGTCCACACCATGCGCCAGGCCCTGGAGTGCTGTCATCGCGGCTGGGGCGAAAGCATCGTCATTGGCGTGGCGGGGGCCGGTCAGGAGATCTCCACCCGCCCATTCCAACTGGTCACCGGCCGGGTCTGGAAAGGCTCCGCCTTTGGCGGCGCCCGCGGCCGCACCGACGTGCCGAAAATCGTCGACTGGTATATGGAGGGAAAGATCGAGATCGACCCCTTGATTACCCACATTCTGCCCCTGGAAGACATCAATAAGGGCTTCGACCTGATGCACGCGGGTGAGAGCATCCGGTCTGTGGTCGTGTTCTGACGGCGCCTAAAAACCGCCCCGTCGTCCGCTGACGAAATGTAGGATGACCATGATCACCGCGACCACCAGCACGATGTGGATCAGAGCGGTCGAGATGTGGAAAACAAAAAATCCGAGCAGCCAGCCGATCACCAAAATAGCCGCAATAATGCCGAGCATATATTCTTCTCCGGTTTGCTTGTATTTGCTGCGCGATCAAATGCGCGGGCCGCGCGGAGGTTCCCGATCCCAGGACGGTGGTTACTCGCCCTTTTTTGATGCGCGCATGAAAAGCGGATATGACTTCGTGCGGGTTGTCCCATCTAATTGAGCGAAGCATGGTGGGTATCTTCAGCCGCTCCGGACGGTCGAGCGTCCGCGATCCAAGAGATAAAGACACGCAGAAGCACTTACTTGGAAACAGCGGCCTGGAAGTATCAGCCATCGGCTTCGGCTGCATGGCCCTGAACTTCGGTTTCGGGATCGACCCGGAGACCAGCCGGTAGGCTGGGACGAACAGTCGTCCGGCGCATATCCGCGAGGCGACTGCGGCCAACCAGGCTTTGGTCGACATCCTCAAGACCATCGCAACGCGTCGCAGGGCCAAGCTGGTCCAGGTAGCCGCCTTGCACTATCGGGGGTGAAACGATGCCCGGCGGCGGCATCGGATTTTTCTTGGCCGCCATCGGTTATTTAGCGCCCGCCCGTGCGGTGCGATGGCCTAGACTTGGCGTCGTGCAAACGTTCGAACCCTGGAGCCCCACGAGGGCGCAAGAAATCGCCGCGGCCCATCTGGGGCTCGAAGGTCCGCTGCTTCCAATCCTGCACGCCGTCCAGGCCGCGTTCGGCTGCGTACCGCGCGACGCGGTTCCAATCATCGCCAAGGCCCTGAACCTCAGCCGCGCCGAGGTGCACGGGGTCGTCACCTTCTATCACGACTTCCGGGACAGGCCGGCCGGGGTCCGTCTGGTCAAGATCTGCCGCGCCGAGGCCTGCCAGGCCCGGGGCGGGGACGCGGCCGCCGGGATTCTGCTGGCGGCGCTCGAACTGCCGGCCGGCGCCGATCATTGGGGCGGGACCACAGCCGATGGCGTGGTAACGGTCGAGGCGGTCTACTGCCTGGGCTTATGCGCGGTTTCGCCCGCCGCCCTGATCGACGGAGAGCCGTTCGGACGACTGGATGGCCTGAGCCTCATCGAAGCGGCGCGGCCATGACCCGTGTCTATGTTTCCCAGGATTCCGCCGCTCTGGCCGTGGGCGTGGGTGGCGTCGCGGCGGCCTTCGTCGCGGCGGGGGCGGAAGTCGTGCGTACGGGTTCGCGCGGACTGTTGTGGCTTGAGCCGCTTGCGGAGATCGAGACCGTGGCGGGCAGGATCGCCTATGGGCCACTGAAGCCTTCCGACGTCCCCGGCGTGCTGGCGACCGGCGGCGGCGCCCATCCGCTGCGGATCGGCCGACCGGAGGACCACCCGTGGCTGGCCGGCCAGACGCGCATTACCTTCGCCCGCTGCGGCATCGTCGATCCCGCCTCGATCGTGGATTACCGCGCACACGGCGGTTTCGCCGGCCTGGCCCGGGCGCGGGAGATCGGACCGGAGGCGACCATCGCGGCCGTCACCGCTTCCGGTCTACGCGGCAGGGGCGGGGCGGGGTTCCCGGCCGGAATCAAGTGGAAGACCGTGGCCGACGCGTCGGGACTGCATAAATACATCGTCTGCAACGCCGACGAGGGCGACAGCGGAACCTTCGCCGACCGCATGATCATGGAGGGCGACCCCTTCACCCTGATCGAGGGCATGGCCATTGCCGCCCTGGCGGTGGGCGCCTGCAAGGGCTTCGTTTATTCCCGCTCCGAATATCCCCTGGCCAACCACGCCTTCGCGGTGGCCCTGAGGATCGCCGCGGCCGAAGGCGTGCTCGGCGGCTTCGACATCGAGCTGCGGATCGGCGCCGGGGCCTATGTCTGCGGGGAGGAGACCGCCCTGCTGGAAAGCCTGGAGGGCAAGCGCGGCCAGGTCCGCGCCAAACCGCCGCTGCCGGCCCACAAAGGCCTGTTCGGCATGCCAACGGTGGTCAATAACGTCCTGACCCTGGCCACCGCGCCCTGGATCCTCAGCCATGGCGGCGAAGCCTACGCGGCGTTCGGAACCGGCCGCTCGCGGGGAACTCAGCCGATCCAGCTGTCGGGCAATGTGAAATATCCCGGTCTTTACGAGGCGCCGTTCGGCCTGACTCTCGGCGACATCATGCAGATCAGCGGCGGCGCCGCCAGCGGTCGTCCGGTCCGCGCGGTCCAGTGCGGTGGGCCGCTGGGGGCCTATTTCCCGCCGGCCCTGTTCGACACCGTCTATGATTATGAGGCCTTCGCCGCCCGCGATGGCCTGATCGGCCACGGCGGTATCGTAGTGTTCGACGATACGGTCGACATGGCCGTCCAGGCCCGCTTCGCCTTCGAGTTCTGCGCTATCGAGAGTTGCGGCAAGTGCACGCCGTGCCGCATCGGCTCGGTGCGCGGGGCCGAGACAATACAAAAGGTCATCGACGGCATTGATGTGGAGCAAAGCCTCGCCCTGGTCGAAGACCTCTGCCACACCCTGAAATTCGGCTCGCTCTGCGCCCTGGGCGGCTTCACTCCCTATCCGGTGATGAGCGCCATCACCCACTTCCCCGAGGATTTTTGGTGACGCGGTTCCCTCGCCGCCGGATCTGTGCCTGACATTGTGCGATGGAGGCTTGGCCATGGCGGTTCGACCGGACTCTTTGATCTCCGAATTCGAAACTGAACAACCAGCCGCCAGCTACGGTGTCTGATTTCGGAAGAGAGTGGCGGCGGCGATGAACAGCCCCTGGCCACGCGTGCCGCGTGGCCGCCAGGACAGTTCCCTAGAATGGCCGCCGGGAGTAGAGTTCCGTGATGAATCTGATCGCTGAACATGACTTGGGCGCCCCGCCGGTGAAGGCCGAGCGGACGGTTGCGCTGGTGATTGACGGGGTGGCCGTCACCGCGCCCGAGGGGACCTCGCTGCTGCGCGCCGCGGCGCTGGCCGGAGTGGATATCCCCAAGCTCTGCGCCACCGACAGCCTTGAGCCGTTCGGCTCTTGCCGGCTGTGCCTGATTGAGATCGCCGGACGGAACGGAACTCCCGCCTCCTGCACCACGCCGGTGGCTGAAGGCATGGAGGTTTTCACCAACACGGAACGCCTGGACCGGCTGCGGCATGGAGTGATGGAACTCTATCTGTCCGATCATCCGGCCGGTGAGATCAAGGGCGCGGTCGGTGACGCCGCGCGGCGGGCCGGCGTCGAAGCCATCCGCTATGGCCGTTCGGGCGCCTGCCATGCCGGCGCCGCGCTCGACGGCTCCAACCCCTATTTCGAGTTCGACGCCAGCGCCTGCATCGTCTGCTCGCGCTGCGTGCGCGCCTGCGATGAGGTGCAGGGAACCTTCGCCCTGACCATCGCCGGGCGCGGTTTCGCATCGCGGGTGTCGGCCGGCCAGGACGAGAGCTTCCTTGGATCCGAATGCGTGTCCTGCGGCGCCTGCGTCCAGGCCTGCCCCACCGACGCCCTGATCGAGA
>JAYTXV010000235.1:0-14142 GCA_043742805.1 Caulobacteraceae bacterium
GGGGTCTGCATGCCGGTGTCGACGATCGCCCAGCCGTCGCCGTCCTTCAGCGCCCAGACATTGATGAAGGCCAGGGCGCCACCCAACGGCATGCGCATCCATTTGACCCCTGGGGCCACGTCGATCGCCGCGCCGGGCGCCGGCGTCGCCTCGAATGGGTAGACGAGCCTGGCCCGCGTCCCTTCGCTCTCTTCCAGTCCGTCCGACAAAACCCAACGCTCCCGTTTGCTTCTGGTCGGCCAAGACCCGCCATACGCCTTGGCCGCCGTTACGCGCCAGGGCCGTCGATCTTCCGCAAGCTCCCTATCTTGACCAGGCGCCGCCACGGGGGCATTTGAGCCGCCATAGTGTTTTCTAAGCCAATCCGCCGAAGAATAATGGGAGTTCGCTCATGAGGCCGATGAAAATTGGTCTGGTCTTGGCCCTGGTCATGGCCGCTCTGTCCCCGACGGGTGTCTGGGCCGCAAAAGCGCCGGCCGCGCCGCCGCTACCGCCGATCGTCAAGGCCGATCTTGAAAAGGGCATGGCCGCGGCTCCGGGCCTGGTTACGGCAGCCAATCTTGATTGCCAAGTCTCTGGCGCCCGCAAGCTCGGCGAAAACACCGACACCAAGACCAAGCTCAAGACGGTGTTCTATGAGCTCGCGTGTTCCAACAACGAAGGGGTGATGCTGGCCCAGACCGCCGATCAGCCGCCTCAGGTTTTCACATGCCTTGAATCCAGCCAGCCGAGGCCGGATGGCACACCCAACACCACCCAGTGCCGGCTGCCCGGCAACACCGATCCCAAGGCCGGCCTGAAACCTTATGTCGCCAAGTCGGGTCTGCCCTGCACGATCGACAACGTTCGGGCGCTTGGTCACAACGCCACGGCTTCGTTGTTCGAAGTGGTTTGTCATGAAAATTCTAGCGGCTTCATTTTGCAGATTTCGTCCCCACCCAGGCTCGATCAGCCGGTTATCATGAACCCCTGCATCAGCTATTCGGAACAGTCCAATGTTCACTGCACGCTGACCGACCGCGCCACTCAGATGTCGATCGTCGACAAACTGGTCGGCGCCTCGGGCAAGCCCTGCACCGTCAAGGATCGCGCCTATATCGGCGCTTCGGCCAAGACCGGTGACAGCTACTACGAAGTCGCCTGCACGGATGGTAAGGGCTACGTCCTGGAACAGGCCTCGTCGGGCTCGCTGCAAAGCACCATCGACTGTGTTGAAGCAGACAATATCGCTGGCGGCTGCAAGATGACCGACACCCGTCAAGCCAAAACCGACCAGAACAATATCTATACGAAGCTATCAAAGAAAGCCGGCTATAACTGCGACGTATCCGGATATGCGCCGCTGCCCGTCAGCGCCGACGTACCGCCGCATAGTGACGTCGTGGAGCTGACTTGCGCCAACCGTCCCGACGGTGCGATCGGAATCTTCCCTGCCAGTTCATCTGAAACCGCCATGATCTATGATTGCGCGCATTCCGAGCTGGAGGGATATCGCTGCTCGATGAGCAAGGCATCGGCGGCCTATGACAAGTTGACCGCCGACCTGGTGGCCTTTGGCAAGAAGAGCTGCACGGTCTCCAACGCCCGCGCCGTCGGCGTCACCGCCGATAAGAACGGCTTTACGGAAGTCGCCTGCAGCGACGGCCTTCAGGGTTACATGATCGAATATTCGATCAAGCCGCTGAAAATGACGTCGGTGATCATCTGCTCCGACGCCAAAGGCATTGCCGGTGGCTGCAACCTGCCCGGCAATACCGGCAAGAAAAGCTGAGTTCGGGACCCCTCGCCTAAAGGACGATGACGGCGTCGTCCGGCGGGTCGGCGAACAAACGGGCGATGTCGTCGCGCCGCCTTGCCCTGGCCAGGGTCTGGTTGATGTAGCCCTTGTCGGTGATTTCCCCCGACGCGGCGTGTGGCGCGCCATCGAGAACCAACACCCGGTCGATGCGCGCGCTACCGCCGGCGGCCCGGCCGTTGTGGGCCAGGAGGCCGTCGCGTATCGCCGCGCGGAGAGCTTGCGCCGAAAGGTCCGCGCAAAACGGCGGGCTTAGGAAAATCAGCAGCCCGACGCCGCCGAATCCCTCGCCACAGACCACCGCGTCGGCGGCCGCGCCGCCGATCGCCGAGACGGCCGCCACCCGCAGGGCGCCGGCGTTGACGAAGGTGCCGTTGGAAAGCTTGAAGTTTTCCGAAAGCCGGCCGTCGAACACCAGTCCCTGTTCCAGCCGCGCATGGTTGACCGCCCGGGCGGCGTCGCCGAGGCTATAGAAACCCTCTTCGTCGAAGGCGCCGGCCGTGGCCTCGGGGTTACGGTAGTAACCGGCCGACATCTGCGGCCCCTTGACCCGGAATTCCATCCGGCCCTGACAGGGCTCCAGCTTCACGGTGGTCTGTGGCAGCGGCAAGCCCATCAGACCCATGGTCAGATTGGGCCAATGTACATTGGTCGCGGTGGGGCCGGTCTCGGTCGAACCGTAGCCGCTGGAAAAAGAGATTCCTTCCCCGATCGTCGCCCTGGCCACGGCCTGGATACGGTCGCAGGTGGTCTGGCCGAGCGCCGCGCCGCCATATTGCAGCAATCGAACCCGACTGAAGAACATCCGCGCCAGCTCCGCGTCACGCTCAAGCTCTCCGGCCAGCAGATCCCAACCGGCGGGGACCATGTTGTGATAGGTGGGCGCGATCGACTTCAGGTTGCGCACCGTTTCCAGGTGGCGCCCGGCCACTGGCTGGCCGGCGTCGATATAGACCGTCCCGCCTCTATGGGTGACCATCTGCAGGATGGCATTTGCCCCCAGGCTGTGGCTCCAGGGGGCCTGATTGACTACCACCGGCGGCTCGGGATCATCGAAACAGCAGGCCACCTGAGCGGCGGTGACCGCCACCGCGGCGTGCGCGCAAATCACCGCCTTGGGCTTGCCGGTCGAGCCGGACGTCAGCAGCAGCTTGGCGATATCGTCCGGCGCGGCGGTCGGGTCAGTGGGCGCGGCGCGCAGCAGATCGTCGATCATCACCGCGCCGTCCCGTTTCCCCCGCGTGGCGATCACCGGCAATCCAGCCAGGATGTCGGAGTCGAGGGCGCCGGCAAAAGCAGTGGGGTCATCCACCAACACCGCGCGTGGGCGGATCAGGTCCACGGCGTGGGCCAGACGGGAGAGGTCGGCGCCGGCCAGCCCATATTGCGCTGAGATCGCCGCGATAGGGATCCCAAGGCCCATGGCCGCGAAGGCGATCAGGGCGTGGTCGATGGAATTGCGGGCCAGAATCAGCAACGGCTCGCCGCGTTGCAGGCCCAGGCCACCGAGGCCGCCAATGAGGGCGCGGATACGCTCCCACCCCCCGGCATAGGTCACCGTCCGCCAACCGTCGCCGGATCGCTCCGCCAGCCAGGGCCGGTCCGGCGCCCGTGCCGCCCAGTGGGCGACGGCCGCCACGGCATTGTCGAAAACGCCGATCAGGGGGGTCGGATTGTGCAGCAGGATAGAGCCGTCCGGCCGCTGGTCGACGTTTAGGCGGCGGGGAATGTAGCGGGGATCGCGGACACCCAAGACAGATGGATCGGGATGCAGAATGATCTCATTCACGAGGCCAGCGTCTCCAGGAACCGCACCGGCCCGCCAGCGTGGGGCAGGGTGATTTCGCCGTCGCGCATCACCACGCGGCCGCGGATGATGGTGGCCACGGGCCAGCCTTCCGCCTCGAAGCCGTCAAAGGGGGTCCAGCCCGAGCGGGTGGCCATCAGTTGATGGGTGATGGTTCGCCGCGCCTTCAGGTCGACAATGGTCAGGTCGGCGTCGAAGCCTTCGGCTACGCGGCCCTTATCGGCTAGGCCGAAAATGCGGTTGGGACCATGGCTGGTCAGGTCGACGAAACGCTCCAACGATAGCCGCCCATGGGCCACGTGGGTCAGCATGACGGGAACGAGGGTCTGGACGCCCGGCATGCCCGACGGCGACGCTGGATAGGGCCGGGCTTTTTCCTCGCGCGTGTGGGGGGCGTGGTCGGAGCCCAGCACATCGGCCAGGCCCATCTCTATCCCCCGCCAGAGCGCGGCCTGGTGGTGAGCTTCGCGGATCGGCGGGTTCATCTGGGCGAAGCCCTTCAGCCGTTCGTAGGCCTCGGGTCCAGTCAGGGTCAGGTGCTGGGGCGTCAACTCCACACTGGCCACGTCCTTGTGATCGGCCAGGAAGGCGATCTCCTCGGCGGTGGTGACATGCAGCACATGAATGCGCTTGCCCAACGCCTTGGCCAGACCGACCAGGCGGCGGGTCGAGCGGATGGCTGACTCGGCGTCGCGCACTTCGGGGTGGCTGGTCCAGTCGCCGGTCCGCGCCAGCGGCCGTCGCTCCGCCAGCCGGTATTCGTCCTCGGAGTGAAACGTCCCGCGACGGTTGATCGACTTCAGCACGGCGGCCACGCCCTCGTCGTCGGCCACCAGCAGGGACCCGGTGGAGGCCCCCATGAACACCTTCACACCACAGCAGCCCGGCAGGCGCTCCAACTCGCCCAGCCACGGCGCATTGTCGTGGGTGCCGCCAACGTAAAAAGCGTGGTCGCAGTGCATGCGGCCCTTGGCCCTGGCCAGCTTATCGGCGAGAGCACTCTCGTCGGTGGTCACCGGCTCGGTGTTGGGCATTTCGAAGACCGTCGTGACACCGCCAAGCACGGCGCAGCGCGAACCGGTCTCCAGGTCTTCCTTCCATTCGAGGCCAGGCTCGCGGAAGTGCACCTGGCTGTCGATGACGCCCGGCAGCACCGTCAGGCCGGTGGCGTCGAACACCTCCCCGGCCGACGCCTGGGCAAGATCACCGACCGCGACGATTTTGCCGGCGATCACGCCCACGTCCGCCATCCCCCGGCCGGCGTGGTTGACCACCTCCCCGCCCCGCACGATCAGGTCAAAGGTTTGCAACATCGGGGCTCCCAAGGTGTTTTTCGGTGTCGGCGATCAGGGCGCGGGCGGCGGCGGTGACCGCCTCCACTCTCAGTTCCATCATATGGCAGATGGCCTGGTTGAGGTGAGGATCCTGGACATGAATTTCCTCGAAACCACGCGGGCCGCGCACGGTGCGTCCGTGAACGCCCCATGGGGCGTAGAGTTTTTCATCAGAGGGACCGAACAGGCCCAGGGTCGGGGCGCCGGCGGCGGCGGCCATATGCATCAGGCCCGAATCGCCGCCGATGAACAACCGCGCCCGCTTGAGCGCCGCGTAGGATGTCAGCAGGGTCTCGCGCCCGACCAGATCGATCAGCCGTTCCCTGGCGACCGCGGCGCGCATCGACTGGGCGACCTCCCGATCTTCGGGGCCGCCCAGCACCATCAACCGACCTCCCGCCAGAGCGCCCCGAGGGCCCAGTAATTCGCGCGCCACCAGAGCGAAGCGCTCGACCGGCCAAGTCTTGCCCACCCAGTTGGCGGCCGGGGCGATGGCCAGAATCGGTCCCTGTCCGGCTGTGAGCGCCTCGGCGCGAGCTTCGGTTTCAGCGCTGGTATAGAGGAACGGCGCCGGTGGGCTGTCTTCCAGCTTCAGCAGGCGCGCCGCCTCGATCACTTTATGGACCGGCGCTCCCCCAGGCCTGTGCACCGCCCGGCGCCTGGGGCGCAGCACGCTCGCCAGGCCGGAGCCACGCAGATCGACGACCAGGCCCCAGCGCTGGTCGCGAACCTGGTTCCAGAGATCGAACCAGTGACCGGCCAGCGGGCGTTTTTCCATTACGATCACCCGGGCGAGGCCAGGGACATCGGCAAACAGCGCCGCGGTCAGGGCACTGGCGACAATGGTGAATCGCGCGCCGGGGATTTCATCAGCCAGGGACCGGACCAGACCGCTGGAGAGGGCCGCGTCGCCGATTCGGCTGGCTGTGATGAACAGGATAGGGAAGCGTTGCGACGCCATCAGGGGCTTCTATAGGTCTTGAGGCCCTGGCGCTAATGGGTCGGGGCGACCACATCGGAATCATGACGACGAATTCCAGCCTCGCCTCCCTGACCAGCCGCGCCGTGATCGCCATTTCAGGCCCGGACTGGCGCGGTTACCTACAGGGCCTAGTCACCCAGGACGTGGAAACCCTGGCGCCGGGCGAGATTCGTTTCGGAGCCCTGCTGACGCCCCAGGGACGGTTGCTGTTCGACCTGTTCCTGGTCGGAACGGCAGACGGCTGTCTGATCGATTGCGCCGCCCAGCATCGAACGGCCCTGCTTCAGCGGCTTCGGATGTATCGCCTGCGTGCGAAGGTCGAGCTCATGGAGGCGGAAACGGCGGTCGCGGCGCTTTGGGGCCTGGCGACCGCGCCGGAAGATTGGGGCGCGGACCCGCGCGCCGCTGGGCTTGGCTTTCGGGGCTATGGGGCCATCGCCCCGAATGAGGTGACCGTTGTGGATGAAGCGGCATATGAGGCCCATCGCTTCGCCCTGGGCCTGCCTGGTCCGACGGACTGGGGGCACGACAAAAGCTATCCAATCGAAGCCAATTTCGACCTGCTGGGTGGGATCGATTTCAGGAAGGGCTGTTTCGTCGGCCAGGAAACCACCTCGCGGATGAAACGGCGGGGAACGATAAAGAGCCGCATGGCGCCGATCGCGTTCGAGGGCGCGCCGCCGGAGCCTGGATCGCCCGTCATGGCGGGGGAGTTGAGAGCCGGCCAGGTGATGGCTGGGATCGAAAACGGCGCGATAGCGCTTCTGCGCCTGGACCGCCTCGGCGAAGGCGCCTTGGCGCTCGGGGACGGCCGCCCGTGCCGGGTGATCTGGCCCGCCTGGATGGGAAACCTCTCTCCAACCATGGCCTGAGGTTCAGGCGCCCCATCGCTCGCAAGGCCATTCGAAGTCGGTCGCTCCACCCTCATCGAACAGTTGCGCCAGCACATAGGCCAGCACCCGATCCGAATGAAACAGCCGCCAGGTCTTCTCCCAGCCGCGGCGGGCGATCGCCCGGGCTCGGGCGTCGTCAGCGATCAGACGCCGAACGCTCGCGGCGAGGTCATCGAAACCTGAATAGTAGACCGCCTCGCCGCCGTTGTAGAAGCGATCGAAGCCGGCGCGGTGATCGACCAGCACCGTCAGGCCCCAGCCAAAAAAATGCGCCATCCTGTCGCTGGCGTAGAGCGGTAATCCGGCGCGGCGGGAAAGCGACCAACCCATGCGGGCGCTTTGCAAGGCCTGGAAATAGGCAACCCCTCGCGCCTCGGGCTCGCCGCCGACGCCGGGCGTGAACAGGCGCAGGCCAGGCGCGGCGCCCTTGAGGTTCAGGATCGCCACGCTGGGGGTCACCGCGTCGCCACCGATCTCGCGTGGCTCCTCATCGCCGCAGGCAAACAGCAGGTCGAACGGCGTTTCGGTCTCGAACACCCGGCCGGTCTCGATGGCCGGATCCACCAGATTGGGCAGATAAGCGGCGAAGGCGCCACGCCCAGCGAACCCGCCCAGCGTGGGCTCAGCGGTGGTGATGAATAGGGCGTCGGCCACGCCGCTGCGCAGGGCCAGGCGCTTCTGGTTCTTCTCCGTCCAGATCGGATCGATATTGATGTCGGCGACAATGACCCCGGGTGAGAGACGCCGGGCCTCCGCCAGCGCGTCATTGGTGATCAAATCGGCGAAGTGCAGCAGGATCAGGTCGGGCTTGAACTCGTCGACCACCTGCAAAAATCGACGGTTGGCCCAGCCCTGGCCCAGACCCTTCAGGCGCAGCGGCGCGGCGGCGCGGGCGGTCGCCCGGTCCGAGAATTCCACCACCAGATGATTGGCCCGCGTGGCGGCGTGACTGAACTTGCGGCAAATGTCGAACAGGGAGACGCTGGCGGTGTCCTTTTCGGCGCCGGTCATCCAGTTGAAATCGGCGACGTTGAGGATCCGCATGGCGGATTGTTAGGGGACGGTGATCGGTGGGCGTCAAGATTTATGAACATGAGACCGGGCGTTGCGGCTGGGCCGACCCCAAGGACGCGCTCTATGTCGCCTATCACGACGAGGAGTGGGGCGTGCCGGAGTATGACTCCCGCGCCCTCTGGGAAAAACTGGTGCTGGACGGCTTCCAGGCGGGTCTGGCCTGGATCACCATTCTGAACAAGCGCGAGGCGTTTCGCACCGCTTTCGCGAACTTCGATCCTGAAATCGTGGCGCGCTATGGCGACGCAGACCGGGCGCGGCTGCTGAACGACGCGGGCATCGTACGCTCGGGCGCCAAGATCGACGCGGCGATCCGGGGCGCTCGAATCTGGCTGGATCTCCGCGAACGTGGCGAGGACTTTTCGGCCTTCCTGTGGGATTTCGTGGGCGGCACGCCGATCGCCAATAGCTGGAACGAAATCGGCGAGGTCCCCGCCCAGACGCCGGTGGCCGCCGACATGGCCCGGGCGCTGAAGGTCAAGGGTTTCAACTTCTGCGGCCCGGTGATCACCTACGCCTTCATGCAGGCGGTGGGCATGGTCAACGACCATGTGGCCGGATGTTTCCGCCATGCAGAAGTGGCGGCAATGGCGCCCCGTCGCCATGCCTGATCGGCTCCTGGAAGACGCTTGCCCATGGCCGGTCTGCGGCGTGGATGAGGCAGGGCGCGGCCCCTGGGCTGGGCCGGTCAGCGCGGGCGCCGTGATCCTGGCCGCCGGCGTCGAGATCGAAGGGCTGGACGATTCCAAAAAACTTTCGGCCGCTCGCCGCGAGGCGCTGGAGCCGCTGATCAAGGCCCGATCCCTGGCCTGGGGCGTGGGTTTCGCCTCTGCCGAGGAGGTCTGCGCCCTGAATGTCCTCCGCGCCACTGAACTGGCCATGAGCCGCGCGGTCATGGCCATGAGCGTGGCGCCCGCCTTCGCCCTGGTCGATGGCAACTACCCGTTCGCCCTTCCCTGCCCGGTGAAGACGGTGGTCAGGGGCGACAGCCTATCCGTCTCCATCGCCGCCGCATCGATCCTGGCCAAGACGGCAAGGGACGCAATCATGCTGGAGATGGATGCGGTCCATCCCGGCTATGGTTTCGCCGCCCATAAGGGCTATGGCGTTCCCGAACACGCCCGCGCGCTGCGGCGTTTAGGGCCCTGCGCCATCCATCGCATGACCTGGGGGCCGCTGCGGGCGGTCATCGGCCAATCAGTGCGCGGCTTCCCAGTTGGCGGCGGCGCGGGCTTCCACCAGCAGCGGGATTGAGAAATCGACGGCTGGCAGGGCGGCGTTCTGCATCACCTCGCACGCCACGGCGCACACCGCGTCGGCTTCAGCCTCGGGGGCTTCGAAGACCAGTTCATCGTGGACCTGCAACAGCATGCGGGCCTTCAGGTTCGCGGCCTTGAGGGCGGCGGGCATGCGGATCATCGCCCGACGCATCACGTCGGCGGCCGCGCCCTGGATTGGGGCGTTGATCGCCGCGCGCTCCGCGAACTGGCGCTCGCCCACCGACTTGGAGCGGATCATCGGTATGTTGATCTTGCGGCCGAACAGGGTGGTCACATAGCCCTGCTCGCGCACCAGAGCGCGGGTCGCGTCCATATAGGCGCGGATGCCGGGGAAGCGCTCGAAATAGGTGCGGATATAGGCTCCGGCCTCGTCCTGCGGGATCGACAGCTGATTGGCCAGGCCGAATGCCGAGATGCCATATACGATGCCGAAGTTGATCGCCTTGGCCCGCCGGCGAATCTCGGCCGGCATCCCCTCGACCGGCACCCCGAAAATTTCCGAGGCGGTCATGGCGTGGATGTCCTGGCCCTCGCGGAACGCCCGCTTCAACTGTTCGATATCGCCGATATGGGCCAACAGTCGCAGCTCGATCTGGCTGTAATCGGCGCTGACCAGCAGGTGACCTGGCTCGGCGATGAAGGCCGCGCGGATCTTGCGCCCTTCCTCCGTGCGGATCGGAATGTTCTGCAGATTGGGGTCGGACGACGACAGCCGGCCCGTAGTGGTCGATGCCAGGGCGTAGGCGGTGTGGACACGGCCGGTGCGCGGCGAGATGGCGGCGGCTAGGGCGTCAGTATAGGTACCCTTGAGCTTGGAGAGTTGGCGCCAGTCGAGGAGCACTCGGGGCAGAGCGTGACCTTGGACGGCAAGATATTCCAGCACCGCCGCGTCCGTGCTCCAGACACCGGTGGCAGTTTTCTTGCCCCCGGGAATCCCCATGTCGCCGAATAGTACGTCGCCGATCTGCTTGGGACTGCCCAGGTTGAACGGGCGTCCGGCCAGGGCCTGGGCCTCTTTTTCGTACTCGGCCATCCGCATCGAAAAATCGTGCGACAGGTGGCGCAGCCGGTCGGGATCCACACGGATGCCCTCGCACTCCATCTGGGCCAGCACCGGCGGCATCGGCCTCTCCAGGGTCTCATAGACGTTCAGCAGATGCTCACGCGAGAGGCGCGGACGCAGGGTATTATAGAGGCGCAGAGTGACGTCGGCGTCCTCGGCGGCGTAGGCGGTGGCCGGTTCCAGGGCGATGTGCTTGAAGCTTTTCTGGGCCTTGCCGGTTCCGGCGACGGTCTTGAAGGCGATCGGCTCGTGGCCCAGCCACAGCTTCGACAACTCGTCCATGCCGTGGTTATGCAGTCCGGCCTCCAGGACATACGAGATCAGCATGGTGTCGTCGATCGGCGCGACCGCGACGCCATGGCGGGAAAGCACCGCCAAGTCGTATTTGGCGTTCTGGCCGACCTTCAACACCGCCGGGTCTTCCAGCAGCGATTTCAGCCGTTCGATCACCGCCTCCAAAGGCAGTTGACCAAGATCGGGAGAGGCCTCGAGGGCCAGGCCCTCGTTCTCCTCGTGCCCGACCGGGATGTAGCAGGCCTCGCCCGGCGCCACGGCCAGGGAAATCCCCACCAGGGCGGAGTTGGCGGAGGACAGGCTGTCGGTCTCAGTATCGAAAGCGACGGTTCCCACCTCCCTGGCCCGCGCGATCCAGGCGTCCAAGGTGGCCAGATCGCGAACGCAGACATAGGCCCGGGTGTCGATCGGAGCGGTTGGCGTCGGCTCAGCGGGAGTGTTCGGGACGATGGGCGCCGACGCGCGACCAGAGGCGTCGCCCACCCGACGGGCCAGGGTGCGGAATTCCATCGCTTCCAGGAAGCTGGCCAGAACTTCAGGGTCCGGCGATTTTACGCCGAGGGTGTCAAGCGGAGCGGGAAGCGGCGTTTCACAATCGAGGGTGACCAATTGGCGGGAAAGCCGGATTTGGTCGGCAAAGGCGATCAGGATCTCGCGTCGCTTGGGCTGCTTGATCTCGCCCGCCCGGGCCAGCAGGGTGTCGAGATCACCGTATTCCAGGATCAGGGCCGAAGCCGTCTTGACCCCGATGCCCGGCGCGCCCGGTACATTATCGACCGCGTCGCCGCACAGGGCCTGGACGTCCACCACCTTGTCCGGCCCCACCCCAAACTTCTCGACCACCTGATCGTGGCCGATCACCTGGTTTTTCATGGTATCGAGCATGGACACGTGGGGTCCCACCAGCTGCATCAAGTCCTTGTCGGAGGAAACGATCACCACATCGCCCCCCGCGTCCCGGACATGGCAGGCATAAGCGGCGATCACGTCGTCCGCCTCATACCCCGGGAGCTCTAGGCTGGGCACGCCAAACGCGCGGGTGGCCTCGCGAACCAGCGGGAACTGGGGAATCAGGTCGGGCGGGGCGGGCGGGCGATGGGCTTTGTAGGCATCGTAGAGATCGTTGCGAAAAGTCTTTCCCGAATGATCGAAAATCACCGCGAGGTGGGTGGGCGCGTCGGGCGCCGCCTTCATGTCCACCAGCAGTTTCCAGAGCATGTTGCAGAAACCCTGCACCGCGCCCACTGGAAGGCCATCCGATTTGCGCGTCAGCGGCGGCAGCGCGTGAAAGGCCCGGAAGATGAAGCCTGATCCGTCCACCAGATAAAGCCGGACCTGGGTTCCGTCCTGGGTCAGGGCGCGCGCGTCAGCGTCAAGGGTCTGCGTCATGGGCTGAAGATAGGCCGGCGCGGGCGACAGGTCACCTGGGTGATGGGCTGTCTTTTCGCGTGTGCGCCGCGGTGGCATACTGCAATCCGAAAAGACGGCAACGGGGAGAGGCGTGATGTGGCTGGCAATTCTGGCGGGCTTCGATCCGGGCCGGGCCCTGAAGTTGTTCCCCCCCAAGGCCATCGCCCAGGGCCTGACGACGAGCCTGGGCATGGCGCGATGCGTGAGCGGCCAGGACGGCGGCGTAATGCGCCTGCCGATCCGGTTCAATCTCGCCTCGAAGACATAGGGTTGCCGGTGGTGCTCCTCTTTCTGGCCGCCCTGACCGCCGCGCCTCCGGCGCCGCCGCCCGATGTCTCGCAGCTGACGGTGACCGCCAAGGCCCCGGCCAAGGAGGAGCCCGTCGACATGGGCAATGACGACTGGGTCTATAAGACGCCGAACGCCCAGATCCTGTCGGTCTGGCCGGAAGCCGCCTATCGGGCGCGGATCGATGGGCATGTGGTTCTCAACTGCCTGGTGGACGCCAATGGCCTGGCAGAGGACTGTGCTGTCGCTTCCGAAACGCCAAAGGGCCAGGGTTTCGGCAAGGCCGCGCTGCTTCTGCGCCCGACCTTCAAGCTGCGCCCCTCCCAAGGACCGAACGGGCCGGTCGCAGCCATGCGCACCCTCTCCGTCGGCTTCAAGGCGTCCGACAGCCAGATCGAGTTCGCAGATCGGGGCGCCGATATCGACAAGCGGGCTACCCACCTGACTGGCGGCACGCCCCCCGAAATGCGCGCGGTGATCATGCTCGACCATCCGATCTGGGCGAAGGCCGCGGGCTTCGCCGATGTAGCCGCGGCCTATCCGGCCAAGGGCGGCGGGGTCGAGGGCTTCGCGGTGGCGCATTGCCGGGTGGAGCGCTCGGGGGAGCTGAGCCGCTGCGAGCTGCGCAAGGATGACCCCCACGACCGCGGCTTCGGCCAGGCGTCGATCGGCCTGACCCATTTGTTCCGCGCCCAACTGGCCGACGCCCGGCCGCCCTCGAGCGCACCATTGTGGGTCGATATACCCATGCGGTTCCCACCCCCAGCCGAGTCGTTGAAGCGCAATATTTCATCCCCGACCTGGCTGGCGGGCTTTGACGTGGCGCGGGGTTTGAAGCTGTTTCCTCCCGAAGCTGCCGCCCAGGGATTGACCACCGGCCTGGGCATGGCTCGCTGCGAAGTGGCGCCGGACGGCGCCCTGACCGCCTGCGCGCCGATGCCCGGTGATCCGGACGGCCTGGGCTTTTCCGAGGCGGCGGTGAAGCTGGCCAGCGTCATGAAGATGAACCCGTGGACGGCTGACGGCGCCCCGGTGGACGGCGCGGTGATTCGGGTGCCGATCCGGCTTAATCTCGCGGCGAAGAGGTAGCGGCCTATCAACCGAGGCGATGGCCATGGACTGGCTCGATGCCCGGTCCAGCCTCACGCCTGAAATGGCGTCCGTCTTCACGGTGGAAGCGATGATCGGTGGCGCTGTAGTAGAAGGACCTGTCGCCGGCCCGATAGCCATCGAGGAACGGTTCATCGTAACCGTCATACTGGCCGGCGTAGCTGGTCGAACCCATGCCCAGCCGGTGGTCGTCGCCAATGGGCATGATGTCCGCGCATTCCGCCGTTTGGGCAGCCACGGTGGAAAGGGCGGTCAAGGTGAGGGACGGTTTCCTCGACCGGCAACGCTTGGCCCTAAGCTCAGTGCCCGCCCGCGCCCTCATAGACGCCAGGCGCCAGGCGTTCATCCTCGGGGACTTCGTGGCCGGCCAACATCACGAAGCGGCGGTCGCAATAGGGGCATTCGACGAAATCGCCTTCCCCCATTTCCATCCAGACGCGGGGATGGCCCAGGGCGCCCCCGACGCCATCGCAGGCGAGACGCCGGGACTTGACGGTGACGATCTCCGGGGCCGACGGGTCGGGGATGGACACGGTTGAACCTCGTGGGGGTTGTGCGGGCGCACGCCTTGGCGGACGCCCTTCGCGGGGTTAGGTATGACGCCAGAAATCCCGCCGTCAATCGGGCGAGCGCCTTGAGGCCCCATGACTCTCCCCAATAACGCCATCGAAGCGCGCGGCTTGGTGAAAACCTATCCGGCCACCAAGACCACCACCGAGATGCGGGCGCTGAAAGGGATCGATCTGGCGATCCCGCGCGGTTCGATCTTCGGCCTGCTGGGGCCAAACGGGGCGGGCAAATCGACCTTCATC
>JAYTXV010000236.1:0-3819 GCA_043742805.1 Caulobacteraceae bacterium
TGGCGAACGAAGCGCCGGCGGCGGTTACCACATGAGTGGTATCTATAGCGAAGCGGCCGGCGATGCGTTCGATCAACGGGGTGTAACCATAGGAGTTGGGGCCGTGCAGGGCCAGATCGTCGATAGCGAGATCGAGATCGGCCAGGGCGCAATCGGCCACCCCACTGCTGGCCAATCCGTGGCGGGCCGATGTGTCGAGCTTGGCGAAGCGCATATAGTCGGACTGCAAACGGCGGGTCGGGGCGATCATGGGTTCGGCATAGCCGATCAGGCTGTTGACGGGATAGGCCCAGAACGAGCAGCCAGGGATGATCAAACAGGCGAGGATGAACAGGCCAGTCGTCAAGGGATATCAGGGAGTCCGAAACGCCACGCTGAGCGAAATGCCAATGGTGGTGGTTTCCAGCACCCCGACGATCGGCCCGCTCGCCTGGACACGGGACGCGGATGCCAAACCCATCGGCGTGGCGGGCCACAGCCTCGATCGGGCGTTCGAACGCTTCGACGCGACGCTTTAGCGGCTTGGGCGATCTATCGCTCGAAGGGTGGGCGCAAGAACGGCAGCATCCGCCAAAAAACCGGGTGGCCTGAAATTTGGTCCTTCAGCGCGCCGGCAATATGAAGAGCCAGCAGCACCACGGTCGTCCAGATCAGGATCAAGGTGTGCATGGCGCCAACGGTCTTGTGCAAGGCATGTCTGGTGACCTTGTCGAGGCCGGATAGGAATGGCAGGTGGGGCCATTCGAACAGGCCGAAATAGACGATAGGGTCGGGGTGCAGCGACGCCAGGATCCAACCGCCTAAGGGTATCCCGATTATCAGCACGTAAAACAGTGCGTGCGTCACCCGCGCCATGATTTTTTCCAAGCTGGGCATATCCGCCGGCAGCGGCGGCGGTGGGGCGGCTATCCGAACGCCCAGCCGGGCCACGCTGAGGAGCAGGATGGTCAGGCCGATGGAGAAGTGGAAGGCCAGCGCCAGGGCCTGTTCGGGCGAGTCATCCTTCAGCGGCGCTAGGCCCCACCACGCATAGCCAATCTGAAATATGATCAGCGCCGCGATGATCCAGTGCAGGCCAATCGCCAGTCTGTTGTATCGTCCGGTGGTGGGCATGCGTGTCTCCCTAGCGCGCCCGATTCCAATAGCACAACAGCCAAGCTCCTAGGGAGCTTTGGTCGGGCTCATCGGCCTGGTGTGGTTCGGGTCCGTTCTATCCCGAGAACCGGGCGGTGATGGTCTGGCCGTTTCGCTCGATCACGATCATCCAGCCATGCGCCGGGGCCTGGACGACGGCGGCGAGTTCCGCGGTTGAAGTGATCTTCTGGCCATTGATCTCGCGGATGAAGTCATTGGGCTGGACACCGATCGTCTGCGCAAATCCTGCCTGGATATCGGTGACCAATACACCCTGGGCGGCGAACGGATCGACGCCGTATTGCAGGGCGCTCGCCGGAGAGAGATTGACCACCGTGGCCCCGGTCAGGGGGTTGCGGCCAGCGATGGTGCGCAAGTCGGGCGCGGGGGTGGATGGTGGGCCTTCAACCGTCAGGCGCACGGATCGTATCTGGCCCGTGCGGCGCACTTGCAGGCTGAGGGTGTCGCCCGGATGGTGAGTGGCGATGCGGTAGGTCAGGGCGGCGTCATCATTGATCGGCTCGCCGCCGACCGACAGGATCACGTCGCCCCGGGCGATGCCGGCTCTAAAGGCCGAGCCGCCCGGCCAGACATCGGTGACGACAACACCCTGAGGCGCCTCCAGGCCAAAGCTCTTGGCCATCTCATCGGTCAGGGCCTGGCTTTTGGCGCCCAGCCAAGGACGCGCCACCACATGGACACCGCTCAGGGCGGCGTCGACAACCTGCTTGGCCATGACCGCGGGAATGGCGAAGCCCACGCCGGCCGAAGCGCCCGAACTGGAAACGATGGCGGTGTTTACCCCGATCAGATCGCCATTCATGTCCACCAGCGGACCGCCTGAGTTGCCTGGATTGATCGAGGCGTCGGTCTGGATGAAGAACGCATAGTCGTTCTCCCGCACCTGGGAGCGCGCCAGCGCCGAGATGATGCCGTTGGTCACAGTCTGGCCGACGCCAAACGGATTGCCGATCGCCAGGACCAGATCGCCGACCTGGGGGTTGCTCGCATCGTCGATGGCGATGGTGGGCAGGCGCTCGCCCTTGGTGTCGATCTTCAGCACCGCCAGATCGGCCCGGGCGTCGTCCAGCAGGACGGTGGCCGGCCACTCGCGCCGGTCGGCGGTGGCGACCCGGACCTCCTGGGCTCCGGCAATATTGTGATGGTTGGTCAGAATCACTCCGTCGGCGCGAACGATGGATCCCGAGCCAAGAGACTGCTCGACCCGCTCTCGGGGGACACCACCGGCGAACAGGCTCCAGAACGGATCGAGCTGTTGGCGAACCACCCTGCGGGAATAGACGTTGACCACCGCCGGAGCCGTCCGTTTCACGATCGGTGAAAACGACATTTTCATCGTCACCAGATCGGAAGGCGTCTGGCTCTGTCCCGGCTGGGCGATAGCGCGCTCCGCGGCGAGTGAGAACAGAATCAGCAAAAGTACAGATCGGGTCGAGGTCATGTCGATCACGCTACACCAATTCGGGAACGCCGATTTACCCCGTGCCCCAGGCCGCAATCAAGGCGGGGCGGGCGCCGGCTCAGGCCGGGGCGGCCAAGGGGGGTGGCGTAGCGACCCGCAGCGAAAGCATAAAGGCGATCAGCAGCAACGCCGCGGAAATCAGGATTGGCAAGCCTGGCAGATGCAGCGTGGCATTGTTTCTCACCGCCCACGAAAAGCTGAGTCCGAACAGCGGCGGACCCAACACAGAGGCGATACCCTGGACGCTCTGGGAGACACCCTGCAGCTGGCCCTGGTTCTGCGGTCCGACCCGTCGGCTCATCAGACCCAGGAGTCCCGGCGTCATAAAGCCGCTCAGCGCCCAGAACGGAATGCCGAGCAGGTAGATCGGACCGGTGGGGGCGAGCGCATAGATGGTCAGGCCAAGCGCGCCCATTCCCGAGCCCACCAGCACCGCGCCGCGCTCGCCGATGCGCCGCACAGCTGGCCCGACCATGAACATCTGCACGATGATCTGAGCGACGCCGGTGGCCATGAAGGTCCAGCCGAGGGTGCTGGGGGTCCAGCCGTAGCGATAACCGCTGTAAAGCACGAAAACCGAAGGCAGGACGGTGAAGCCCAGCTGAAACAGAAAAGCGACCGCCACCAGGGCCACAAGCCTGCCTCGTTCGAGCAGAAACGCCAACGAGCCGAGGGGGTTGGCCCGCGCCCAGTTAATCGTGGTCGTGCGCCGTTCGGGTGGCAGGGATTCGGGCAGCACTAGCAGGCCATAGACGGCGTTGATCAGACAAAGGCCGGCGGCGACCATGAACGGCAGCCGCAAATTCACCTCGCCCAGCACTCCACCGATACTGGGGCCGAGGATGAACCCAAAACCGAACGCCGAGCCAAGGATACCGAAATAGCGCGCCCTTTGATCGGGTGTAGTCACATCGGCCACATAGGCGTTGGCGGTGGAGAAACTAGCGGCGGTGGCGCCGTTGAGCACACGGCCGATGAAAAGCCACGCCAGGGTCGGGGCGAGGGCCATGAACAGAAAATCGACGAACAGGCCGAAGATCGACAGCAGCATAACCGGTCGGCGACCATAGCGATCGGAGAGCATGCCCAATACCGGGCCGCAAACAAACTGCATCAGGCCCCAAACGGTGCCGAACAGCACGTTCCATTCGGCGGCGGCGGCGGTGTCGCCACCAACCATGTGTTTGATCAGATTGGGCAGG